>NZ_JBUDZG010000021.1:0-81729 GCF_054950075.1 Acidovorax sp. Q11
AAGCGGCCTCCGAAGTGCAATAAAACGCCCAATTGGGCCCGCTAATCCCGGAATGTGAAAAAAGCGAGCCAGCCTGCGGCTGTGGGGCAGGACGGGCTTGGAATCTGGGGAGTATTTCTTCAGCCTGCTAGGCCTCCGTTTGGCGCAGTCGGTTCAGCAAGTCAAGGGGCGGGGAGTGCGAATGTTCCGCAGCGGCCAAGCTCTGCACGTTTGCTATACATGCATGGCTAAATAGAAGTACCTAGCGATAGGACAAGGTGTCTATGATCTATTTTTGCACCTTGTTCAAGCATGCACGTTCGCCATCAACTTCACAAAGAGGGATGCAATGAGTAAATCAGAGAATTTCATCGGCACCACAATGGTCCCTATTGGTAAATTTTTGTCCGATGCAAAGAAAAATTCAGTTCCAGAATATCAGCGCAGTTATGCATGGACAGCCGATGAAGTGTCTCAACTCTGGAACGACCTGGTTGATGCAATAGTAAATCACAGGTCTGAATATTTCATTGGCCCAGTGGTTGTGAAAAACATCGCTGCAGGCGAAAGCGAGCTTATCGACGGTCAACAACGGATAACCACAACGCTTGTAATAATAAGCGTTCTACGTGGAATCTTCCGAGAGCATGGGGACTCCGAGAGAGCTGATCTACTCACAAACTGGTTTTTTGGTGAAAAGGATATTCTTACGCTGAGAATAGAAGATAAATTTCTAATGAATGAAGAGAACGGCGAAACGTATCGAAACTTCATCTCCAAAGAGATTGGACCAGAAAAAATATCTATAGAACTAGGAAAGTACCATAAAAAACACTCAAATCACCTATTACTAAACTCCTATGTCACTCTGCTCCCCCTAGTTAAAAAATATATGGGTGATGACTATGATGGTCAAAAATTATTGGCGATAGTTACATACTTGAGAGAGCGAGTGAAGATACTGATACTCAGTGTCAACGATGAAGCTGATGCGTACCAAATTTTTGAGACACTAAACGATCGCGGAAGGTCGCTTGACACACTTGATTTACTGAAAAATCACTTGTTTTCGAAGGCAAAAACAGGCCTTCCAGAGGTAAAGCAAAAATGGGCTGCCCTCAAAGAAAATCTGCAAGATGCAGATCCAAAAAATCGATTTCTCAATCACTTCTGGAGTTCGATGCACGGACGAACTTCGACAACCGGTCTTTTTCGGTCTATTCGCGATCAAATTGGATCTTCTCAAGAATCCATAACATTCGCAAATCAACTAACCGAAGCATCTCGAATTTATGAAGCGTTGCGCAGCGGATCGAGTCCAATATGGAATGAGCACTCAGCAGAAACACGGAAAAATATAGATGTACTCCGACTACTGGACGCTCAACAGGCCCTACCCATTCTTATGGCAGCATACGGAAATTTCTCCGCCGAAGAATTTAAAAAGCTCACGAGACTACTGGTAGTGATGGCAGTCCGATACAACTTTATCGGAGAAGAAAGAACCGGAGTTGCAGCCAATTATTACTCTGACATCCCGAAACCTATTAGGTTAAAAACAATATCAAAAGCTTCTCATATCTTCAAACAACTGAAGCCAATATATCCGAATGATGCTGCGTTTGCCGATGCATTCAAAGTCAAAAGCGTCACAGATACTAAAAGAGCACGTTACATTCTTGCAGAAATCGAAAACAGTACATCTTCATCAGAGAAAATTGTCAATTCCGATCCTGATGAAGTTAATCTAGAACACATTCTCCCAAAAAATATCAACCAGCATTGGAACCCAGACGATACGGGGGTATTGCAGGATGAGCACAGGGATTTTGTGAACAGATTAGGAAATCTGGCCCTCGTTCCAAAATCAAAGAATAAAAAGGTCGGATCAAAATCTTTCGCAGAGAAGAAGGACGAACTTTTTTCTCAGTGCACAGAGTTTTCAACAACTATAAAAATATGTTCCTATGAAGATTGGAATCGCGGAGCCATTGAAGACCGTCAGAGTTATCTTGCAGCCCTGGCGGTCAAGGCCTGGGCATACGGCGACAACTCTTGAACATCCTAATTAGTAGGGTTTGTAGGCTTTGGAGGGTTTGGAGGGTTTGCAGACCATCAAAGCGCGAGCAAGTGTTTTGCCCAAAGCACCTGCCTGCACCGTGCTGGGACTTCCACCAAATTAAATTTGAGACACCGGGACGCCAGCGGCACCATCTTCCGGGTGGTCACCGCTTGGTGGGGTTTGTAGGCTTTGAAGGGTTTACCGACCGTCGAAGCGCGAGCAAGTGTTTTGCCCAAGGCACCGGCCTGCACCCTGCAGGAACCGGCAACAAATCAAATTCGAGACCCCGGGAGACGCCATCTGAAAAACCTTCCGGATGGTCGCCGCTTGGTGGGGTTTGTAGGCTTTGAAGGGTTTACCGCCCCTCGAAGCGCGAGCCAGCGTTTTGCCCATCACACCAGCCTGCACCCTGCTGGAACCCATACCAATTCAAAATTGAGATACCCGAAAAGAACTACCTACAAAGCCTACAAACAGGTCTTCATTGGTGGGTTTGTAGGTAGTTGATTCCAAGCATTTCTAGTTTGAAAAAAGCTTCTTCCCGTTACGTCACAGGCTCCGGCACAACCCGGCCCACGGCCTCAAAAGTCCGACGATTCCCGACAGTGAAAGCGGCGCTGCAGCGCCCCGCAAGGCCGCATCAGGCTTAGCGGTGCACCCAAGCGGCACCCCCGACGAAATCAACGCACGAAGCCAGCAGGCGCGGCGGGGTCTCGACAGCGCGCCAGGGCATTTGGTCGTCTTGCATGGCGGCTGGGGCTGGCCACGGCATGCCACCGGCCGCAGCGCGTAGCGTCGGCCGCTGGGCGTCGGGTAGTAGATGGGCGCGCGCCAGCTCAGTGCGCGGCGGCGGTGGTCAGCTCTGGCGCGCGCCTGCGGCCTGCAGGTAGTCGGCCCACCACTGCATCAGTTTCGTGCGGTCGGCCATGTACGTGGTGCGGTGGTACGCGGCGCGTATCTCGTTGCTCTCCTTGTGGGCCAGTTGCCTCTCGATCACATCGGGGTTCCATCCGTGTTCGTTGGCCACGGTCGAGAACAAGGCGCGAAAGCCGTGCGCGGTGGCAATGCTCTTGTAGCCCATGCGTGCAAGCGCTGAGTTGAACGTGTTCTCGCTCAGCGGTTTGCTGGGGTAGTAGGGACTCGGGAACACCAGCTCGCGGCCGCCGCTGATGGCGTCGATTTTGTCCAGCACTTCGAGGGCCTGCTTGGACAAGGGCACGCGGTGTTCCTCGCGCATCTTCATGCGCTCGGCCGGGATAGTCCATAGCGCGGCCTTGAGGTCGAACTCAGCCCAGCGCGCGCCCCGCACTTCGCCCGGCCTGCAGGCGGTGAGCATGAGCATGCGCAGTCCCAGCGTGATAGACGCGGCGCCATCGTAGGCCGCAAGCCTGCGCATGAATTCGGGCAGCTCTTTCTCTGCCAGTGCGGCCCGGTGCTGCACGGTGCGTGGCTTGAGAATTTCAGAGGGCACCAGATCGAGCATGGGATTGGTCTGGATGCGCTCGTGTGTGATGGCCCAGCGGAAGATGGCCTTGACCCGCTGCAGCACCCTGCCCGCTTGGTCGGTCGCGCCACGCGCTTCCACGGCCTTCACAGCTTCCATCACGTCGCGCGCCTTCAGGTTGGCCATAGGCCGGGAACCCAGCGCCGGAAAAATGTCGTTCTCCAGCGATGCCTGGATGCGGCCCATCGTGACTGGCTCCCATCGCGCCGACTGGTGCGCAAGCCAGTCGCGAGCCACGGCTTCGAGGGTGTTGCGGTTTTCGTGGATGACCCGGGCCTTTTGCTCCTTGCGGACTTCGCCGGGGTCTTGGTTGTCTTGGAGCAGCTTGCGCGCCTTGCCAGCCGACTCCCTGGCCATCTTCAAACTGATGTCGGGGTACACCCCGAATGCCAGGCGCTTTTCTTTTCCGGCAAAGCGGTACTTCATGCGCCAGTAGCGCCCGCCTGCTTTGGTTACTTCGAGATAGAGGCCCAGGCCGTCAGAGTGTTTGCCGGGCTCGGCGAGGGTGCGTAGCTTCGTGTCGGTGAGTTTCAAGGGGGCACCAGAAATGGCAGGGGGCACAAAAGGGGGCACATTCTGCCAGCGCTTGGCAGATCGCTAGCATTCATGCGGGTTAGCGCCCGGATTGTGAGTGTGGCCCCGCCACGAACAAGTCCGCAAGAGCACTGCCTCTTGCGGACTTTTTTATTGGCCTGGGTGTCTACCCCCTGCGCCGCTGCGCAGCGCGCAACTCCTCCAGCGCCTCCTCCACCGCGCGCCGGTACTCCGGCGTCAGCCCGTCGCTCTTGAGTTCCCGCTCGTGAAACGACACGCGGCGCGGGTTTTTGATGAGGTCCTGGATCACGATGCCCTTGAGCTTCAGATAGACAGCCTGGTTCATGGGGGTCTCCTGCAGGTGCCAAGAGCCCCGATGATCTCTCCAACGGGCGGGCAATGCCATCGGTTTGTTGCCCGGTTGCCACCCCGGCTGAGCCCGGTCAGGGCGTCACGCGCTGCGCCGCCAGGGTGATGAAGTCCTGCTCGTAGGCCCCGATGGAGGCCACTGCCTGCAGGCGCTGGGCGGGGGTCATGGCGCTGTGCACCAGCGCAAACCCGGCGCAGCCTTCGTCCACCAGCGTGGTGGCGTAGCGCTGGTAGGCGGCGTCCGGAGAGGTGTTGAGGCGGGCGAGGTAGCCGCGCAGCAGCGCACGGGTCTGGTCGGTGTTGCCGCGCTCTGCGGCGATCTTGCGCAGCACCTGCACCAGGTCTTGCTGGCGGCGCTGGCGCTCGGCATAGGTGCGCTGCGGGTCAAAGGATGACTGGGCGATGTAGCTGCGCAGCGCGGCCTTCTGGGGCTCTTGCAGGGTGCCGTAGAAGTCTTCGGTGCGCGACAGCAGCAGCTGGTAGCGGTGCTCGCGCAGCTTGTCCGGGGGCGGGTCCAGCCACTCTTTTTTCCAGTCGGCGTTGCTGTCGGACTGCTTTTTCTGCAGGCTGCGGATCTGGGCTTCGGACAGGTCGGAGGCCAGCCACACCAGCGAGGGCTCGGCCCGGGCGAGCAGCTGGTCGACCTGGGTTCGCAGGTCGGCATAGGCGCGGCAGGCCTGCTCGGCGGACATGGGGGCTGGCAACTGCTGGCGCAGCTTTTGCAGCAGCCCGGCGTGCTCGGGCAGCAGGGTGTCGCGGTGCCAGCGGTGCAGATCGGCCAGCTCGTCGCGCACCCGCTCGGCCTGCGGCTGCGTCAGGTCCAGGTACCGGTTGAGCTGCCACGACAGCAGCTGTGGGGCCTGGTTGTAGGCCAGCTTCACGGTGCTGCAGCCTGCCAGCAGCAGGCCGGCCAACACCAGGCTGACCACACCCAGGGTGGTGCGAAGAGGAAACATGCGCAGACCTCGCAAAGAAGGCCGCAGGATAGAGCGAGAACCCGGCGCGCGCCCCGCCCCCGCGAATACCCGGACGGGAGCCACAGAATTGCCGCCCGTGCGAGGGGCCCCGCAAGCCCCCAAAAAGCGCGCAGTTGCCCGGCCATAACCGGGCTTGCAGAACATCTGCTTACGAATCCGCGCCACCCGGGCGGGCGGCAATGTGCCCACAGCCTCTATAAACAGCGCGCGCCATCTGCAGCGCCCAGAGCACAACGCCAAAAACCAGGGTGACGCCGAACCCAGCCCCCTGTGCAGCCCCGGCTGCACCAGGGCCCGCGCCAATGCGGAGATGGGCACATTCGGCCTTACCAAGACAAGAGAGGGAAATCCACCGCCATGACCGCCGCAGCCACACCCGCAACGGGCGAGCTTCACCAACTGTTGGCCACCCTGATGGCGGCCGACGACATCGACGACCACGACCTGGAACTGGCGGACACCATCGTCCAGCGGTTTCCGGCGGCCTGCGAGGCCTTGCAGGCCCGCGCGCGCATCCACCTGCGGCTGGACAACGCGCAGGCGGCACGCCAGGACCTGCAGGCCGCCCAGGCGCTGGATGCCACGCACTGGGGCAACGCCTGGGTGCGCTGCCTGCTGGCACACGCCGAGGGCGGCCCCGCGCTGCACGAGGCGCTGGGCCTGGGCCAGCAGGTGCTGGCCACGCACCCCACGCACCTGGACACGCTGGTCACGCTGGGCAAGGTCCACAAGGCGCTGGACGCGCCCGAAGAGGCCGCCGCGTGCTACCGGCGGGCCTGCCAGGCGCACCCCGCGAGTTTTCGCGCGCACAACCTGCTGATGCAGGTGCTGTGCGAGCTGGGCCGCGAGGACGAGGCCATTGCCCTGATCCGCGCTGCACAGGTGCCCATGCACAGCTACCACATGGCCATCGAATACAACCTGGGCACGCTGCTGATGAAAAAGAGCCCCCGCAAAGCCATCGAGTTTCTGGACATTGCGCGCCAGAAGATGGGGCGCATCAACAATGTGCAGCACAACCGGGCGGCCTGCCTGGAGAAGCTGGACCGTTACCAGGACGCCATCGACGAGTGGAGCGACCTGCTCGAACACGAGCCCGACTGGGACTGGCCCCGCGCAGGCCGCGCCCGCTGCTACCGCGATCTGGAGCAGTTTGACGCCGCGCTGGCCGACCTGCAGCGCCTGAAACAGGTAGACCCCACATCCACCCAGCACCTGACGCTGGAGGCCACGATCCACTTCGACCGCGCCGACTACCCCGCCACACTGAAGGCCCTGCAGGCGCTCGAGCAGGCCCAGGAGCTGCAGGGCGAGTTCCTGGCCAACCTGCTGGGCGCCACCTACAAGAACATGGGCGATCTCGACGCCGCCCGCCCCTATTTCGAGCAGGCCATTGCCGACGACCCCGAGAGCTACCGCGCCCATAACAACCTGGCAACCTGCCTGCTGCACAACGGCCGCCCCAACAAGGGCGAGGCCACGCGTGCACTGGCCGTGGCAGAGGCCGCCATGGCACTGCAGCCCGCGCAGTGGGCGCCCCACGAGCACCGCGCACGCGCCCTGCTGGCGCTGGGCCGCAGCAAAGAGGCGCTGCAGGTGTTCGACACCTGGTGCGCCGCCCACCCCGACGACGGCGCCGTGGCCCTGGACTACACCACCGAGCTGCTCAACGCCGGAGACCCCGCTCAGGCCGCGCAGCGGTTTGAACGGTTGATTGCGCAGGACATCAGCGTGCCCTACTGCCACTGGGGCCTGGGCAAGGCGCTGGCCCAGCTGGGCAAAACGGAAGAAGCGCGCGCCCTGCTGCTCAAAGCCCAGCACCTGTACACGCTGGAGGGGAACACCCTCAGCGTCGAGGCCTGTGCCGAAACCCTGGCCGACCTGGACAAACCCAAATCATGGCTGCGGCGGCTGATGGGCGGGTGAGCCCCGGCAGGAAACAGGCACGGGCAGGGGCAAGTGACGGGCCGCCTGTGACCGCCCATGCCCCTCTAGTTGTCCTGCCGCCGAATCAGCTGGCGGCCGCTGGCCGTGATGGCCAGCTCACCCCCAGGCCCCTTGGTGACAAACCCCCACTCCAGCAGGCGCCCGGAGACATGGTCCTTGAGCGCGTGGGGCAGCGTGATGACTTCGCCCATCTCAAGTTGCTTGAGGGTTGCAATCTCGTCCACGGTGGGATCGAAATGCGGAGCGTGGTAAGTGGTCATGGTGGTCGCTCTCCAACTGGGTTGGTGAAAGAAAGACTGACTTCCGCGCAACCAGATTAGTTCAGCGCCAGGGGCAATGCAAGCGCGTCATCCCGCAACCGGGGTGCCACCCGCTTCGGCCATGTGCTGCAGCCAGCGCGCAAAGGTGACCAGTACCGGTGGCTGCGCCTGCGCGGGGCTGATGAGGTAGTAGGCACGCTCGCCGCGCAGCGGGCGGTTGCAGGCCACCACCAGCTCGCCGCTGGCGAGCTCGGCCTCGATCAGCAGGGGCGGGATCAGCGCCACACCCATGCCATGCGTGGCGGCCACGGCGAGCATGGAGAACAGCTCGTAGCGCGGGCCATCCAGCGCATGCGGCGCATCCACCTCCATCGCATCAAACCACTGCCGCCAGCCATAGGGGCGCGTGCTTTGCTGCAGCAGCGGCAGCTCGGCCAGCGCCTCGGCCGCCACGGGCTGGTGCGCGCGGCCCCGGCCCCGGGGCGCGGCGGATTCGAGCAGGCGCGGGGCACACACAGGCACCACGTCTTCGTGCATCAGCAGCTGCGCCTGCACGCCGGGCCAGTTGGCGACCTGCTCGGGCGTGCCCGCATACAAGGCGGCATCGAACGTGGTGTCGGCAAACAAAAAAGGCCGTGTCTGCGTGTCGATGTGCACCACGATGTCGGGGTGCGCCTGCGCCAGCTGCGGCAGGCGCGGGATGAGCCAGCGCGTTGCAAAGGTGGGCACAGCCGCCAGCGCGATCGTGCCGCCCTCTCCCTGGTGGGCCATCACATCGAGCGTGTCGCGCTCCAGCCCCTGCAGCCAGCGCGCCACTTGGCGGCCGTAATGCGCGCCGGCGGGCGTCAGCACCACGCCGTGGCGCGTGCGGCGAAAGAGCTGCACGCCCAAGAATTCCTCCAGCGCCTGGATCTGGCGCGAAATGGCGCTTTGGGTGAGCGACAGCTCCTGCGCGGCGCGGGTGTAGCTCTCGTGGCGGGCGGCGACTTCAAAACAGGCCAGTGCCTGGGTCGATGGAATGTTGCGGCGCATGATGAAGAGGAACTTGTGGAAAGAAAACCAGCCATTGAAACCTTCTGCGGCAAGTATTCCATACATTCCACAAACGCATATCTGGATGAAAAGAACTCGCTTGCAGGCCACTAGACCAAGGCCTACGATGCGTTCCAGATTTGTTTCTTTTCTTCCCCCACTTTCCGACCTGGAGACACATATGGCCCACGCCGCTTTTCAATGGGATGACCCTTTCCTCCTGAGCCAGCAACTGACCGACGACGAGCGCGCCATCCAGGCGGCTGCCGCCGCCTACTGCCAGGACAAGCTGGCGCCCCGCGTGCTGGACGCCTTCCGCCACGAAAAGATGGACGTGAGCATCTTCCGTGAGATGGGCGAAGTGGGCTTGCTGGGCCCCACCATCCCCGAGCAGTACGGCGGCCCTGGCCTGTCGTACGTGGCCTACGGCCTGATCGCCCGCGAGGTGGAGCGCGTGGATTCGGGCTACCGCTCCATGGCCAGCGTGCAGTCGTCGCTGGTGATGGTGCCCATCCATGAGTTCGGCACCGAAGCACAAAAGCAGAAGTACCTGCCCAAGCTCGCCACCGGCGAGTGGATCGGCTGCTTTGGCCTGACCGAGCCCGACCACGGCTCCGACCCTGGCAGCATGGCCACGCGCGCCTACAAGGTCGATGGCGGCTACAAGCTCAAGGGCAGCAAGATGTGGATCACCAACAGCCCTGTGGCCGACGTGTTCGTAGTCTGGGCCAAGGAAGTGTCCGAAGGCGGCGCTGTGGGCCCGATTCGCGGCTTTGTGCTGGAGAAGGGCTGGAAGGGCCTGACCGCTCCTGCCATCCACGGCAAGGTGGGCCTGCGCGCCTCCATCACCGGCGAGATCGTGATGGACGATGTGTTCGTGCCCGAAGAAAACGCCTTCCCTGAAGTGCAGGGCCTGAAGGGCCCGTTCACCTGCCTGAACAGCGCCCGCTACGGCATCGCCTGGGGCGCTTTAGGTGCGGCCGAGTTCTGCTGGCACACCGCCCGCCAGTACACGCTGGACCGCAAGCAGTTTGGCCGCCCCCTGGCTGCCAACCAGCTCATCCAGAAGAAGCTGGCCGACATGCAGACCGAGATCGCCATCGGCCTGCAGGCCTGCCTGCAGTTCGGCCGCATGAAGGATGCGGGCACGGCCAGCGTGGAAGGCACCTCCATCATCAAGCGCAACAGCTGCGGCAAGGCGCTGGACATTGCCCGCCTGGCGCGCGACATGATGGGCGGCAACGGCATCAGCGACGAATTCGGCGTGGCCCGCCACCTGGTGAACCTGGAAGTGGTGAACACTTACGAAGGCACGCACGATGTGCATGCCCTCATCCTGGGCCGCGCCCAGACGGGCATCGCCGCGTTTTCGAACTGAGGTAGGAAGGCCCTCTCTCCCGCTGCTCGCTGCGGCGGTGAGCCCCCCTCTCCTCTCCCCTCGCGGGAGAGGGAGTTGAACAGGGCACGCTCTGCAAACTTCAAGCTTTTCAGGCCTTCTCCGCGCTCTGGATATGCCTTTATAGCTATCAATTTAATAGTATTCACATGTCCACATCCCCCTCCAACGCTGGCGCCCTCGCAGGCATCAAGGTGCTCGACCTCTCCCGCGTGCTGGCTGGGCCCTGGTGCACCCAGGTGCTGGCCGACCTGGGCGCGGATGTGGTCAAGGTGGAGCGCCCCGGCGTGGGCGACGACACGCGCCAGTGGGGCCCGCCCTTTTTGAAAGACGCGGACGGCAACGACACCAACCAGGCGAGCTACTACACCGCCTGCAACCGCAACAAGCGCTCGGTGACCATCGACATGGCCTCGCCCGACGGCCAGGCGCTGATCCGGCAGATGGCGCAAGAGGCGGACATCGTGGTGGAGAACTTCAAGGTCGGTGGCCTCAAGCAATACGGCCTGGACCATGACAGCCTGCGCGCACTCAACCCGCGCCTCATCTACTGCTCCGTCACCGGCTTCGGACAGGACGGGCCCTATGCCGAGCGCGCAGGCTACGACCTGATGGTGCAGGCCATGACGGGCCTGATGAGCATCACCGGCCAGGCCGACAACCAGCCCGGCGGCGGCCCCATGCGCGTGGGCGTGGCCGTGATCGACCTCTTCACCGGCCTGTATGCCAGCAACGCCATCCTGGCCGCGCTGCATGTGCGTGACAACGCCACCAGCGGCACGGGCCAGGGCCAGCACATCGACATGGCGCTGCTCGACGTGGGCATGGCCGTGCTGGCCAACCAGGCGTCGGGCTTCCTCGCCACCGGCAAGGCGCCCGGGCGCATGGGCAACAGCCACCCCAGCCTCGCGCCCTACCAGGACTTCCCCACCGCCGACGGCAACATGCTGCTGGCCATTGGCAACGACGGGCAGTTCCAGCGCTTTTGCGCCGCCGCCGACCAGCCCCAGTGGGCCAGCGACCCGCGCTATGCCACCAACACACTGCGCGTGCAAAACCGCACTGCGCTGATCCCCGCCATGGAGGCCGTGACCCTCACGCGCACCACGGCCGACTGGATCACGCTGCTGGAAGACAAGGCCGTGCCTTGCGGCCCCATCAACACCATTGCCCAGGCGTTTGACGACGCGCAGGTGCAGGCCCGTGGCCTGGCCGTGACGCTGCCGCGCTGGAAGGACGGCGAGGCCGCCACCGACAAGGTGCAGCAGATCACCGGCGTGGCCAGCCCTCTGCGCCTGTCGGCCACGCCGCCGGTGCTGCGCAATGCGCCACCTGCGCTGGGGCAGCACACCGATGAAGTGCTTGCAGAGATGGGGCTGGACGCAACGCGCATTGCCGCGCTGCGGGACCAGGGCGTGGTGTAGCGGCGCGCTTTTCCATCCACGCCACAACGCCCCGCTCCGACAGGATGCGGGGCGTTGGTCTTTCTGGGGTTACTGCGCTGGCTGCGCGGACTGCACCGGTAGTTCTGCAGCGGCCAGCAGGCAGTCCGTCACCTCGTCAGAGAAGTGCATCAGGCGGCCGTCCAGCCAGACGGCATCCGACCCATTCGGGTCCGGCGCAGCGGGCGGCAGGCCATGGTCCAGCAGCGCCTGCGCGCAACCCGCCCAGTCGCCGCCTGGCTCCGGTGTGTTGATGGAACCCCAGGCGAGCGCACCGCAGGCGTTGTCCTGAAACCCGTGCTGCGCCTGCCAGCGCGCGCCATGCTCCAGCACAAAGCGGGTCAGCGCCGCATCGCCCCGGAAGATCGCGTGGTGCAGCGCCGTGCCCTCCCAGTCGCCACCCGGCGTGTCGATGGGCCAGCCCAGGCGCACCATCAGCCGCACGGCATCGCCGCAGCCCGGCTGCGCGGCCAGCTCGGGCAGCAGGCGCCGATGGGCGGGCGACAAGCCCTGCACCAGGCCGGGCTGCGTGCCCAGCAGTTCACGCGCCTGGGCCTCGTCGCCCTGCGCGCAGGCCGCTACAAAACGCTCGTCGGCGGGCACGTCAACCACACCCAGCAGGCCACGCAAAAAGGCCGCCACATCCGGCAAGCCGTAGCGCAACGCCTGCAGGTGCGCAGGCGTGCCCTCGGCGGTGCACACCTGCGGGTCTGCCCCTGCTGCCACCAGCGCCTGCACATGCGCCAGCGACCGGCGGCGGCGTAGCGCCCACAGCAGCGGCGCGGCGCCGGGGGCGCTGCCACCCAGGGGCTCGTTGGGGTCCGCGCCATGGGCCAGCAGCAGCTGCAGCGCGGGCAGGTCGTCCATATCGAGCACGCGGTGCAGCGCGTTGGTGCCGGGCACACGCGCCCCCGCCTGCAGCAGCAGCCGCGTGCACTCCAGGCTGCCCAGCGCGTGGTACAGCGACTCGCCATCGTTGGGGTGGGCGCCCGCTTCCAGCAGCAGCCGGGTGATGCCCGCGTGGTGGTGGGCACCGGCCGCGCCGTACAGGGCCGACAGCGGGTGCGACACATCGGGCGCCTGCAGCGATGCGGGAGGCCAGCGGCTGCCCACGCGCTGGTTCGCATCAGCGCCTGCCTCCAGCAACAGGGCCACGCAGGCCTGCAGCCGGTCGGCAAACGCGGGCAGCCGCGCCAGGCTGGAATGGGTGACGGCGAGCAGCGGCGGCAGCTGCAGCGGCCCGCCGGGCTGGTGCACCCAGGCGGTGTCGCGCGCCACCTGATCGCGCAGCCGGGCCACATCGCCCACGGCACAGGCCAGCCAGATGTCCTGCTCCGCCTGCGGCACGGCGCCCTCGGTCCAGAGCTGCCCGGCCAGCGCGGGCCGTGCGGTGTGGTTGCCACCGGCGATGTCGCCTGCATAGACCAGGCGCAGCCACAGCAGCGTGGCACGCGCAGGGTCGTCCACCAGCGCGCGGCGCGCCAGCACAAAGGCCTGGAACTGCGGCCACGAGGCAAAGCCATGCTCGCGCGCCAGGCACCACTGCGCGTGGTGCAGGCGCAGGTCGGTGCCTGCGGGCAAGGCCAGTGGCGCCAGGCGCGCCAGTGCGGCGGCATCGCCTGCGCGGGCCTCGGCCAGCAGCGTTTTGGCTTGTTTCTTGAGATGGCCCAGATCGGGCCGAGGGGGAAGACGTTTCACGAGAACCTCCGTGCATACAACGCCGACGGCCTGCAGTTCCGGCAGCACAAAGGGGAAAGAACGGTCTCTCTGGGAGTCGGCAAGTGGGTTGCACCCTGTCCGCAGGCCCGGGCGCGGCTTGCGTCCGCGCAGCGCGGGATCTTACCCGCGCCGCCCAGGAAAATGCTTGTACAAAAAATTACAAACGCTCCACAATGCGGTGAAGACACCCCATTTCGCCGCCCCACCGGCGTTTGTAGTGCCTATCTGCAGTCTTCTTTACTCCCCCACGCTGGTTGCCACAAACCAAGGAGTCCGCCATGAAGCTCAGCCTCAAGCTCCCCCTCGCCTTCACGGTGGCCTTGCTGCTGCTGTTTGCTGCGGCGCTGTTTGGCATAAGCCGCCTGAACCAGGCGCTGGACACCTACCAGACCACGGTGGCGCAAAGCTTCGAGAACGAGCGGCTCGCGGCCACCATGCTCAACGACTTCAAGGTGCAGGTGCAGGAGTGGAAAAACGTGCTGCTGCGCGGCAAAGACCCGGCCCAGCTCACACGCTACTGGACAGCCTTTGAAAAGCAGGAAAAGGCCATCAAGGACGAGGCGCAAAAGCTCATGGCCGCCCTACCCCCGGGCGATGGGCGCGAGCGCGTGAGCCAGTTTGCGCAGGCGCATGAGCGCATGGGTGCGGCCTATCGCAAGGGGTTTGAGGCCTTCAAGGCCGCCGACCACGACCCGCAGGCGGGTGACAAGGCCGTGGCGGGCATGGACCGCGAGCCCTCGCAGCTGCTGGACCAGGCGGGCGACCTGATCGCCAAGGCCAGCAGCGAGGTGGCCGAACGCGCCGCCGCCACCGCGCAGCGCGCCACCACCATCAGCCTGGGCGTGATGCTGGTGGTGTGCGCCCTGGGCATTGCCGGGGCCGTGGCCTTCAGCCGCACGGTGGTGAACCCGCTGGACAACGCCGTGCGCGTATCGCAGGCCGTGGCCGGGGGCGACCTGACGGTGGCGCAGCATGTGCAGGGCAAGGACGAGGTTACCCAGTTGCTCAACGCACTGCATGCCATGCAGCAAAGCCTGTCGCGCGTGGTGAGCAACGTGCGCAACAACGCTGACAGCGTGGCCGCCGCCAGCACCGAGATTGCACAGGGCAACAACGACCTGAGCGCGCGCACCGAGCAGCAGGCCAGCGCGCTGGAGGAAACCTCGGCATCGATGGAAGAGCTCAGCTCCACCGTGCAGGCCAATGCCGAAAACGCGCGCCAGGCCAACCAGCTGGCGGCGAGCGCCAGCACCGTCGCCGTGCAGGGTGGCGACGTGGTGGCCGAGGTGGTGACCACCATGAAGGGCATCAACGACAGCAGCAAGAAGATCGCCGACATCATCAGCGTGATCGACGGCATTGCCTTCCAGACCAACATCCTGGCGCTGAACGCGGCCGTGGAGGCCGCCCGTGCGGGCGAGCAGGGCCGGGGTTTTGCCGTGGTGGCCAGCGAGGTGCGCAACCTCGCGCAGCGCAGCGCCGAAGCCGCCAAGGAGATCAAGGGCCTGATCCACGCCAGCGTGGAGCGCGTGGAACAAGGCACGACGCTGGTGGACAAGGCGGGTGCCACCATGACCGAGGTGGTGGCCTCCATCCGCCGCGTGACCGACATCGTGGGCGAGATCAGCGCCGCGAGCAGCGAACAGAGCGCGGGCGTAGCCCAGGTGGGCGAGGCCGTGATGCAGATGGACCAGGCCACGCAGCAGAACGCGGCACTGGTCGAACAAAGTGCCGCCGCCGCCGACAGCCTGAAGGTGCAGGCACAGCAGCTGGTGCAGGCGGTGGCGGTGTTCCGGCTGGCAGAGACGGATGCCCCGGTCCTCGCGCACCCCACGGCGCCCGTGGGCCGCCAGCCCCGGCTGGCCGCGACCTGAGCGGCTTTCTATGGATAAAAAAAGCCGTTACCGCGCGTCCATCATGTCTTTATAGCTATATATTTTATAGCAATACAGTGTTGACGGGCGTGGCAGAGAGTGGCGCCAGGCCCGCTCAGGCTGCTACGGCCTCGGCCACCGCAGGGCTGGCCTGCTGGGGGGTGGCCAGCGTGGGCGATGCCAGCTTGCGCAGGTAGGCCATGGTCTGCAGGCAGGCCTGGGCCACCTCGGTGCCCTTCTTCACAAAATGCTCGCGGAAGAAGCGCACATGGTCCTCGTGGTCGTGGAAGTCGCGCGGGGTGAGCACGGCCGACATCACGGGCACCTCGGTGTCGAGTTGCACGCGCATCAGGCCGTCGATGACGGCGGTGGTGACGAACTCGTGGCGGTAGATGCCGCCGTTGACCACCAGCGCACAGGCCACGATGGCGTCGTAGCGCCCGCTGCGCGCGAGCTTGCGGGCCAACAGCGGAATCTCAAACGCACCGGGCACGTCGAACAGCGCCACCTGCGCGGGGGGCAGGCCGTGGCGGTCAAACTCGGCCAGGGCCGCGTCGCGGGCCTGGTGCACGATGTCCTGGTGCCAGCTGGCACTGATGATGGCCACGCGGGCGCCACGGTGGGCGGCGACGGGAGCCAGGGGGGAAACGGAAGGTGAAGAAGACTGATTCATGGGTTCCTCGAAAAGGTCATACCAGAATCAGGGCGCGCGCGAACACGTACCCCTGGCGAATGGCATGGCCTACGGACGCGCCAAAGCGCGCCCACCAGCTGACACCCGCCACGGGGCCCGTGGGTTTCGCGATCTCTTTCATCCGGACTGTGACCGTCGGCTCTGGTTTCGCACCAGATCTGCTGACCCTGCAGGCCGATCCGAAAAACGGCACCGCAGGCGCTCGCGGGCTCTTGCTGGCTTTTCAGCCAACAAATACCGCCGGTGGGGAATTCCGCCCCGCCCTGAGAACGCTGTCGGCCCCGAAGGTCATCCGGGGCCGACGGGTGGGATTTTAGGCGGCGGGCACGCGGCACGCCGTCGCGCAGGCGATTGCCTGCACTGGCAGTGCCGGTTTCTGCGGCTGTGGGCTGTATTGAATGTCGAAGTCTGCTCAGCGCACGCGCTGAAACCCGCCTTCGGCCCAGGCCGCTGCGCTGGCGGGCGTGAGCTTGAAGGTGGGCGGCGCGGACGCACGGGCAACCTCTTCGCCCAGCTCGTCCTGCGCGCTCAGCGTGGCCGTGGCGCCTTCCTCATCGGGCACGATGGCCAGCGCCACGCGCAGGCGCTGGCCGTCTGCGGTGGTGATGTGAACGCTCTTGTTCAGCTGCGCGTGCAGTTGCTGCTCGTGGCGGCGTACCACTTCGCTGGCGGTCTTGACCAGGGTGTGGAAGGCCGACACATCGAGCGGCTTGGGGTTCTTCTTGTCACGTCCCATGGTCCAGGGGCCCACCAGCGCGGGTTCGGCCTCGCCCTTCAGCGTCATGGACACGGCCCAGCCATCGTCGTCTTCGTTCTTGATGACCTGCGCCGTCCAGCGCCCATCGCTCCAGCAGCGGGGTTCCTGGATGGTGTCGGGTACGTCGAAGCTGTTGGCAATGGGGTCGGTCATGGGTGCGGCGGAAGGGAAAAAGGCGCAGAGCATACGGCGAAAGTGCAGCCCACCATCCGGGACTACTTCACGAATTGCAGGTCTCCGTCCCGGCAGAGCCAGTCGGAGCAGGGGAACACCGCTAAAGCCCTACGTCTGGCTATCGCCTTACGAAGGTCTGGCCCGCCCAAATCACAGCATGGCTTGCACGCCATCCCGCGCTCCCCTCACCTGGAAACACACTTGACCCAAAGTTGGAAACCGCATGCCGCCCCTGCACTGAGTCGGCATGAGCCGCTCATGATTGCATGCGCCTTGCTGCCCGTGCTGCTGGTCTGGCTGTTCAATGGCCTTTGCCTGAACAGGCTTGCACTGACAAGCCCACTCCTGTTCTAGGTAGCCGACGGCATACAGTGCGTGCTGTTGCCCACCGCCCTCCTGTGGCTGCTTGCGCACAAGGCCTCTTTGCACCCCAGGCGCTATGGACTTGCCCCTCCAGAAAAGAACCTCTTGCCCCTCGCGGGACAGGGCCTGATGGTGTTTGTCACCGCAGGGCTGGCCTTCCTGATGAAGCGGAACCTGTCGTGGCGGGTGCTCGGCCCGTCGCCTGGCAGCTTCCAGTTGGTGCAACTTTTCCCTCAGGGCCTGGCGGGTGCGGCGTTGCAAATCTACGCAGCAGTAAGTGCCGGGCTGATAGAGAGCATCTTTTTCATTGGGCTGCCATGGCTGCTGTACGCAAGTGCGCGCCAACATCCTTCAGAAATGCGCTTCACACTCTGCGTATCAACCATCTTTGCGCTGGCGCACTGGGAGCACGGCAGGCACGGCGTGATCGCGGCCTTCTTTGCGCATGGGGTGATGTGCCGCTGGTTCCTGCACTGGAGAACCCTGTGGCCCATAGTGCTGGGCCACACACTGATCGACTTGGCGGCTTTTTCCTGAAGTCACAAAGAAAAGGGCTGCGCCCACTGGACGCAACCCCCGTCAATCCGGAAAGGCTCAGTTCGCCACCGTGAACCGCTTTTGCACGTGGCGCGGCGTTTCCAGCTCGTCCACGATGGCCACGGCCAGGTCCGCCACGCTGATGCTGCCGGGCTGTTCGCCGTTCATCAGCGGGGCTTCGTCGCCCAGGCGGTACTGGCCGGTGCGCTCGCCGGGCTGCAGCAGGATGGGGGGCGAGAGGAAGGTCCAGTCCAGCGTGTTTTCGGTGCGGATCCAGTTCAGCGCCTCGCGGGCGGCCAGGGCGCCCTGCTTCCATTCGGCGGGGAACTGGGGCGTGTCCACCAGCTGCACACCGGGTGCCACAAACAGGCTGCCCGCACCGCCCACCATCAGAAAGCGGCGCACGTCGGCCTGCTTGGTCCCGTCGATGGTGGCGCGGGTGCCCTTGAGGAACTGGTCGTGGATATCGGGCACGGTCCAGCCGGGGTTGTAGGCGCTCACCACCGCGTCGTGGCCTGCGGCGGCCTTGGCGACCTGGGCAGCATCCTGTGCGTCGGCAGCCACCACCGTGAGGCCTTCACGGGGAGTGAGCTTGCCGGGGTTGCGGGCCAGCACGGTCACGCGGTGGCCGCGTTGCAGCAGTTCGTTCAGCACGGCCGAGCCGACAAAGCCGGTGGCGCCGATCAGGGCGATGTTCATGGGGTCTCCTGGGGTCAAAGTTGCGATGGGGTGAGATTACGGGCTTGTCAAAGTGCGCGGTAGAGGGCTAAAAATGCCTTCTCCTTGAAGCTGTACTTCACAATTACCCCATGGAAGACCTCAAACGTATGGCCGTGTTTGCCGCCGTGGTGCAGCACGGATCGATGAGTGGCGCCGCGCGCGCTGGGCATGAGCACTTCGGCCGTGAGCCAGCAGGTGCGCAAGCTCGAAAGCGATGGCGGCGTGACGCTGCTGCACCGCTCCACCCGCAAGCTGGCACTCACCGAGGCGGGCCAGCGTTACCACGCGCGCTGCGCCGCCATGTGGGCCGCCGCCGAGCAGGCACGGGCCGAGCTGGCGGCCTCGCGCGATGAACCCAGCGGCGAACTGCGCCTGTCGGCCACGGTAGGGTTTGCGCGCCACATAGCGCCCGCGCTGGGCGAATTGCTGGCCGCCCACCCGGCGCTGCGCCTGCGGCTGCTGGTGGACGACGCGCCCATCGACCTCATCAATGCGCGCATCGACCTGGCGGTGCGCTTTGGGCGGCTTTCGGACTCGACCTGGGCGGCGCGCAGGCTGTGTGGCATGCAGTGGTACCTGGCCGCGTCGCCGCAGTGGCTGGCGCAGCATGGCGCGCCGCGCGACCCCGATGCACTGCTCACCCACAGCTGGCTGGGCTTTGCGCGCGAAGGGGGCGGGCTGTTGCTGGACCTGCACAGCCCGGCGGGCGAACCGCGTGCACTGCGGGTGGAGCCCCGCATTGCCAGCAACAACCAGCTGTCCATCCAGCAGATGTGCGAGGCCGGGCTGGGCCTGGCGCTGGTGGGCAGCATGGACGCGCACGAGGCGCTGCAGGCCGGGCAGCTGGTGCGGCTGCTGCCCGAGTGGTCGTTTGGCACGCTGGACATCTGGGCCGTGACGCCGCAGCGCGATGCGCAGCCCGCCAAGGTGCGCCAGTCGATTGCAGCGCTGCACGCCTATCTGCGGCAGGTGCCCGGGATCTCTGACTGAGTGCCAGTCTTGGCCGCCTTCCCATCGGTTTTTTATCGCACGGCCCCACAAATTCCATCGTTGTGTGGGCGCCGGGCTCTGCCTACAGTGGCGGCTCCCTGGCCAGGGTTTGTTTGATGGATTGACCCCACCACCCACCGGAGACCCGACATGACGACCAACCCGCCACTGACCTTCCCCATCGACCGCGTGCTGACCGCCTTCGAGCAGCAGGACGTGCCCACACTGCTGGCCACCATTGCCAACGATGTGGACTTCCGCATTGACCACTACCGCGACGATGCCGACACCAGCTGGCAAACCGCCCGCAACAAGGCCGAGGCGATGGCCGTGGTGCAGCGCCTGGGGATGGAGGTGTTCCCGCGCGGCACGAAGATCCTGCACACCCACAGCCAGCCGCTGGGCAACGACTGGGTGCTCACGCACTTTCACCAGCGCTTCTTTTATGCGGTACAACAGCGCGAGGTGGAATCCGTGACCTGGATCACCAGCCATTCGCAGAACGGCCAGGTGGACTATTTCCGCGAGACCGTCACCACCATCATCCCCGTCTGACAACCTGATCCAAGAAAGGCCCTGACGCCATGCTGTTTGATCTGCGCGCCCTGGGCTACTTTGTGGCGGCCTATGAAGAGCGCTCTGTCACTGCCGCATCGCGCCGCTGTTTTGTGGCGCAGCCGTCCATCAGCATGGCCATCAAGGGGCTGGAGGATGCGCTCGAAACCACCCTGTTCGAGCGCAGCCGCCAGGGCCTGGCCCCCACACCTGCCGCGCACCGGCTGTACCCCCGCGCCTGCAGCCTGCTGGCCCAGTCCAGCGCCATGGTGCGCGACTTTCGCGATGCACCACGTGAAACGCTGGGCATCTTCCTGCAGGACGACCTGATGGTGCAGCAGGCCACGCCCCTGTTCGCACAGATTGCGCAAGAGTGGCCCCACACCATGGTGCGGCTCACCGCCAGCGCACAAGAGGCCCGGCTGCGCATGGTGGCCGAGCACTGCAAGCCGCCGGGCGACACCTTTGTGCCGCTGTGGCACGAGCCCTATGTGATGCTGGTGCCCGAGCAGCACCCGCTGCGCTTCAAGAAGCGCTTTGGACTGGCAGACATTGAAAACCTGCCCCTCATCGAGTGGCCCTATTGCCCGCTGCACCAGTCCTTCATCCGCCTGCTGGCCGAGCGGGGGATTGCGCTGCAGGTGCAGGCCAGTGCCGCGCGCGAGGAGCTGCTGCTGCACATGGTGGACGCGGGCATGGGCCTGGCCGTGGTGCCGCAGTCGCATGCAGCCCAGGCGCGCCGCGCGCTCACCCGCCCGCTGGACGGGCCCCTGGCCTTTTCGCGCCACATTGGCCTGGCCTGCGACGCGTCGGACGCGCCCCTGCTCGGTCTGCTGCACCGCCTGGCGGACGGCATGAAGGCCACCGCAGCCCAGCCCGAGCCCGTGCAGCGCAGCAATGTAGTCTGATCCCCTGCCCCATCCACCCTTGTTGCACCCCCTCTGGCCACCCCCAATGATTCTGGAAATTGCCCACCTCACCGTCCGCCCTGGCCAGAACAGTGCGTTTGAACAGGCGTTTGCCCAGGCGCAGCGCATCATTGCCTCCATGCCCGGCTACATCTCCCATGAGCTGGGCCATTGCCTGGAGCGGCCGCAGGACTATGTACTGCTGGTGCGCTGGTCCACGCTGGCCGACCACGAGGTAGGGTTTCGGAAATCTCCCCAGTACCAGGAGTGGAAGCAACTGCTGCACCACTTCTATGACCCTTTCCCCACGGTTGTGCACTTTGAGCCGGTGGCCCTGGCCAGACTGTGACGGCGCCACCACGCCCGCCTGCTGCGGCGCACTATTCGGGTATTGCCTGAAGATTTAGCGCACTGCACATGCCGTTTGGGTCCTAGAATTTGTAAAAGCGCGTATCTTCATTTCTGCGCCAAGGATCCATCATGAAAGCCATCCAGCAGGACATCGACGAGCGGACCAACCTCACCAGCACCAACAAGTTTGAGCTGCTGCTGTTCCGCCTGGGCACCGACACCGCTTTGAACAAGTCCGAGCTGTTCGGCATCAACGTCTTCAAGATCCGCGAGATCGTGGCCATGCCCAGCATCACCCCCATTGCGGGCACCACGCCGCATTCGCTGGGCGTGGTCAACCTGCGCGGTCAGGTGATCCCGGTGCTGGACCTGCCCTCCATCGTAGGCTGCAAGCCCCAGACGGGCCTGAACATCATGCTGGTGACCGAATACGCACGCACCACCCAGGCGTTTGCGGTCGAATCGGTGGAAGACATCGTGCGGCTGGACTGGAAACAGGTGCTGTCGGCCGAAACCAGCGGCGCCAAGGGCAAGCTGGTCACCAGCATCGCCCGGCTGGACGGCAACACCGATGAATCCCGCCTGGCCCAGGTGCTGGACGTGGAAGCCATCCTGCAGATGGTGTCGCCGTCTGACGGCCACGAGGTGACCGAAGAGAAGGTGGGCGCCAAGCTCAAGCTCAAGCCCGGCACCATCGTCCTGGCGGCAGACGACTCCTTCGTGGCCCGTTCGCTCATTGAGCAGGAACTCAAGGTGCTCAACGCCCCCTACGAGATGGTCAAGTCGGGCAAGGAGGCCTGGGACCGGCTCAACGCCATCGCCAGAAGCGCCGAGGCCGAAGGCAAAACGGTGCTCGACCGCGTGGCCATGGTGCTCACCGACCTGGAAATGCCGGAGATGGACGGCTTCACCCTGACCCGCAACATCAAGCAGGACGCGCGCTTCCACGGCCTGCCAGTGGTCATCCACTCGTCGCTGTCGGGCTCGGCCAATGAAGACCATGTGCGCAGCGTGGGCGCCGACGGCTATGTGGCCAAGTTCGTGGCCGAAGACCTGGCCGAAACCATCCGCCGCGTGCTGCCCAAGTAAGCCCGGCCGCCGCCCTGCTGCCCGCCACCACGCCCGCGCACGGCGTGAAGGGCAGTAGGCAGATGCATATTTCGATGTTTTTTGGCCGTTTGCGCGCGTCCAGCATGCCTTTTAAGCTATCAATTTTGATACCCACACAAGGCAGCGAAGCGTTGGGCCCGGTGCGGGCCGCGCAACCGCCCGGCAGGCGCCCCGGAGCGGTCAACCAAATGGCGGCGCCAAACGCTAAAGGGCTTGGCACAGCACACGCCAGCCTTTGAAATTTGTAACATCCCACCGGGGTGTTTTTCAGGGGCTTTACGGACCCGGGTGGAACGCGCACCCCGGGGCCGGAGTCTGAACACCATGACCTACACACTCGCCCGCATCCTTTCTGCCTCGGCCCTGGGGGTTCTTGTGACCGGGTGCGCCACCGTACCGGGCGACCCGTACTACGAGCCCCCGCGCTACCAGGTGTACGAACAGCCGGGGTACATCTACAACG
The DNA here is from genome assembly GCF_054950075.1 of Acidovorax sp. Q11. Lineage (NCBI taxonomy): Bacteria > Pseudomonadati > Pseudomonadota > Betaproteobacteria > Burkholderiales > Comamonadaceae > Acidovorax > Acidovorax sp. Q11. The sequence continues at coordinate 22,718 of NZ_JBUDZG010000021.1, forward strand.
CCCCGCCGCCGGTGTACCAGGCCCCGCCCGTGTACCGGGCACCCGGGGTGATCTACTCGGCCCCACCACCGCCCCCCGTCTACTACGGCGGACGCGACCGGCATGACGACCGCTGGGACAAGGGCCGTGACCGCAACGACTGGCGCGAACGGGAGCGTGACCGTGACCGTGCCGAACGGGACCGTGCGGCCCGCGAGCGGGACCAACGCGAACAACAGGCCCGCGACGCCGACCGCCGCGCCCGCGAACGCGACCAGGCCCGCCGCGAGCAGGCCGAGCGCGACCGCCGCGCCGCAGAAGACCGGCGCAACCGTGGCCCCGGGCAATTGGCCCCCGGCAGCTACACACCCCATCCGCAGGACTGGCGCTCGCGCCAGTTCTCGAACAGCCAGGAACAGCCCTGAACCGCGTCGCCTGGCGATCAACAGACGAACGAACCCACTTTTTGAGCGGTGCCCCCATGACCCGAGCCCAGCATTTCCTCGCATGCCTGTGTGTGGCCTGGATCGGCACCGCCGCCCAGGCCCAGGTGGTGCGCTGCACCGACCCCGCCACCGGCAAGGTGACCTACACCGACGGCAAATGTGCGGGCGGCACCACGGCGCGTGAGGTGGAGGCGCGCAAAACGCCAGAAGAAATCCAGCGCGAACGCGAGCAGGCCGCCGAAGCGCTGGCGCTGAAGCAAAAGCGCCTGGAGGCCGAGAACAAGGCTGCAGAAACCGAGGCCCTGCGCAACGCACAGCGGGAGCGCACCCCGGCCGCCAAATCGCAGGACTACGCCCGCTCCCCCGAATGTGCGCGCTCACGCCGCAACCTGGACGTGGTGCTGAGCAGCGGCAACGCAGGCAGCTATGAACAAAGCCAGCGTGCAGAGGCCGCCCAGCGGCAGATGGACCTGGACTGCCTGGGCCCCGAGGGTTATGCCGAGGTAGAAAAAGCCCGTGCGGCGCGCCCCACCACGGTCAACACCACCCCCGCGCCGGTCGTGGTGGTGGTGCCGCCCCGCCACCCGGTGCGCCCCACGCCCCAGCCCACACCGGCCCCGGAGCCGAAAAAATTCACGCAGTGCAACGTGTTCCGCTGCTACGACAGCCAGGGCAACGTCTACCCGCGCTGAGAACCTGCCGGTACGTCCGTCGCGCGCAAGCCCTTCAGCCCCTGCGCCACGCTGGGGTAGCGCAGCCGCACACCCAGCTCCTGCAACATGCGCCGGTTGTCCAGTCGGCGCGACTCGCCCATGAAGCTCAGCAGCATCAAGGACAACTGCTCCTGCGCCGTGCTGCGCGGCACCCTGGGCGGGCGCGGCAGGCCATACAGGTCGGCCGCCAGGTCGAAGTAGTCGCCCATCTTCATGTGGGTCGCGTCGCTCACGTTGTAGGCGCGCTGCGGCCGCCCCTTCCACAGCGCGGCCACGCAGGCACGCGCCAGATCGTCGGCGTGGATGTGGTTGGTGAACACATCGTCCTCGGGCACCAGCACCGGCGTTCCGCGCCGCAGGCGGGCCTCGGGCGTGCCGCCCTCGCGGTCGGGGGCATAGATGCCCGGAATGCGCAGCACGCTGGCCCGCACCCCGGCGCGGCCCAGGTGGCGCACGGCACGCTCGGCATTCACCCGGCGCTGCGCGCGCGGTGTGGCAGGGGCCAAAGTGCGCGTCTCGGGCACCAGGGCGCCCTGGCAATCGCCATACACCCCGCTGGTGGATGCATAGGCCAGCGACACCGGCAGGCTGCGCAGCCGCAGCACCCGGGCCAGTGCCACGGTGCGCGGGTCGGCCCACCAGGCAGCGCCGCCAGCGCCTTCGCCGGGCGGCGGCGCCAGGTGCAGCACCCGCGTGGCCACCCCCGACAGGCGGCGCAGCGTGGCGGCATCGTCCAGGTTGCCGAGCAATGGCCGCGCGCCCAGACGGCGCAGCCCCACCACGCGGGACGGGCTGGAGGTGAGCGCCAGCACCTGCAGGCGCCCCGCACCCGGGCCCGTATTCAGGTCACGCACCACACGTTGACCCACATCACCACAGCCCACGATCAGCAGGCGTTCACGGCGAAAGCGCGCCGGCAGGGCGCCAAGGGGGTTTGAGAGCGTGTTCATAGTTTGTTCATAGTGTCCGCAAGGTCGCAAACAGCCACGATCTAGGCGCCCTCCGCAGCCCATGCTGGTGGCATGGGCAAGGCGGGCAACAACGAGCGTGGCTGTTTGCGACCTTGCCCGAAGGGTTGCCCCGCAAAGGCAGCGTCTGCGGCGTTGCAAATCCTCGCCGGGCCACCAGCCCGGCTGCGGTTTGCGCCTTGCAGCCACAGCCTTTGTGGGGCAACGGGCACTATGAACAAACTATGAACACGCTCTGAGGGCAAAATCGGGGCCGTTTGCTTGGATAGAACACGTCCCGAGGATACCCACAACATGACCAGCGCCGAGGCTGCCACCACCGCAGCGTTCCAGATCACCGTGCAGCCCAGCGGCAGCGCTTTCAGTGCCCCCACAGGCCAGACCATCCTGGCCGCTGCCATCCAGAACGGCGTGGGCCTGCCCTATGGCTGCAAGGACGGCGCCTGCGGCTCGTGCAAGTGCAAGAAGATCAGTGGCACGGTGCGCCATGGCGAACACCAGCCCAAGGCGCTCAGCGCCGACGAAGAGGCTGCAGGCCTGGTGCTGACCTGCTGCGCCGAGCCGCTGTCGGACGTGGTGCTCGAATCGCGCCAGGTCACCGACGAAAGCGCCTACCCCATCAAGAAGATGCCGGTGCGCGTGTCCACCCTGGAGAAAAAGTCGCCGGACGTGATGCAGGTGCGCCTGCAGCTGCCCGCCGCCGACACCTTCCGCTACCACGCGGGCCAGTACATCGAATTCATCCTGCGTGATGGCGCGCGCCGCGCCTATTCGATGGCCAACGCCCCCCACACCCAGACCGAGGCACCCGGGGTGGAACTGCACATCCGCCACATGCCCGGCGGCAAGTTCACCGACCATGTGTTCGGCGCGATGAAGGAAAAGGAAATCCTGCGCGTGGAAGGCCCGTTCGGCAGCTTCTTCCTGCGCGAGGACTCGGACAAGCCCATCGTGCTGCTGGCCTCAGGCACGGGCTTTGCGCCCATCAAGGCGCTGATCGAGCACCTGCAGTTCAAGGGCATCACCCGTCCCACCGCGCTGTACTGGGGTGGCCGCCGCCCCGAAGACCTGTACATGCACGACTGGGTGCAGGCCCACGCCGCTGAGCTGCCCTGGCTGCGCTACATCCCCGTCATCTCCAACGCCCTACCTGAAGACGGCTGGAGCGGCCGCACGGGCTTTGTGCACCAGGCCGTGCTGGATGATTTTGCTGACCTCTCAGGCCACCAGGTCTATGCCTGCGGTGCGCCCATCGTGGTCGATTCGGCCCGCGCGGCCTACAGCGCCCAGCGCGGCCTGCCACCCGAAGAGTTCTTCGCCGACTCCTTCACCTCCGAAGCCGATAAACACGGCGGCTGACCGTGGACCCGCGCGCGGCGCCCGCCGACTCTGCCGAGGCCGGTGCCCCGCGCCCTTCACACCGCTTGCCCCGGGGCGCGGGGTTCATCGCAGCCCTGCTGTGTGTGGCCGTACTGCTGGTGGTGGCGGCCGGTGAATGGGCGGCCCAGAGCGAGCGGGACACCCAGTGGGACAACCTGCGCCGCTCGGGCGAAGTGCAGGCCCTGGCGCTGCTGGGCGTGGCCACACGCTACAACTACCTGCCCTTCACCACCGCCCAGCACCCGCTGGTGCGCCAGTTGCTGCACCACCCCACTTCCCAGGAGGTGCGTGATGCCGCCAACGCTTACCTCCAGACCGTGAACGAGCACGCAGGCTCCGACATGCTCTACGTGATGGACCCGCAGGGCCTCACCCTCGCATCAAGCAACTGGGACACACCCAACAGCTTTGTGCACCAGAACTACCGCAACCGCCCCTACTTCCACGATGCCCTGGGTGGTGACACCGGGCGCTTCTATGGCGTGGGCAAGACCACGGGCGAGCCCGGCCTGTTTGTGTCGGCCCCCGTGCGCGACAACGGCCGGGTGATTGGCGTGGTGGCCGTGAAAGTGCGCATGGAGCCCATCGCCAACCCCTGGGAGCAGCTGCGCGACCCGGTGTTCGTAACGGACGCACGCGGCATCGTGTTCCTGGGCTCCGAGCCCAGCTGGCTGTACCGTACCAGCCGTCCCGTGCCCGCCGCCGACGTGCAGCAGCTGCAGCACAACGAACAATATGGCACCGGCTGGACACCCCGCCCCGTGCCCTGGGCCTTGCGCCAGCAGGCCGACCAGCCCGGCGCCGAGCTGCGCCTGGACGGCAATGGCAAGCGGTACCTGGCATTCGAGGAAGCCCTGCCCGACCTGGGCTGGACACTCACCGTCACAGCCGACAGCCGGGTGGTGACCGTGGCGCGCCAGCAGGCCTGGGCGCTGGCCACGCTGGCCTCGGGCCTGCTGGTGCTGGGCGCGCTCTACTGGCAGCTGCGCGAGCGCCGCCTGGCCGAAAACCGCCAGGCCCGCATCGGGCTGGAGCAGCGCGTGCAGGAGCGCACCCACGCGCTGCAGCAGGCCCAGGCGTTCCGTCAGTCGATGGAAGACTCACTGCTGGTCGGCATGCGCGCCCGCGACCTGGAGGGCCGCATCGTCTACGTGAATGCCGCCATGTGCGACATGGTGGGCTACCGCGCCGACGAACTCATCGGCCAGCGACCGCCCTACCCCTATTGGCACCCCGACGAGCTGGACCGGCACTGGAACGACAGCGACACCGTGCTGGCTGGCAAGGCATCGCCCCAGGGCCGCGAAAACCGGCTGCGCCACCGCGATGGCTCGGACGTCTACACCATGTTCTACACCACCCGGCTCATCGACGGCCACGGCCAACACATCGGCTGGATGAGTTCGGTGGTGAACATCACGGCCCAGAAACGCGCCGAAGAGCAGCAACAGCAGCGCGAGGCCCAGCTGCAGCGCGTGCAGCGCGTGATCACCGTGGGCGAGATGGCCTCGACCCTGGCGCACGAGCTGAACCAGCCACTCGCGGCCCTGGTCAACTACGCGGCCGCAGCCAAGTCCCTGGCCGCACAGGGCAAGCCAGAGCTGCTGAACGAGACCCTGGCCGCGCTCTCGGCCCAGGCGCTGCGCGCGGCCGACATCGTGGGCCGCATCCGCCACTGGGTGCGCCAGCACCCGGCAGCCCGCGAGCCCTGCGACCTGAACGCCGCCGTGGATCAGTCGCTCGCGCTGCTGCTGCGCGCCGAGGCGCGCCGGCATGGCGTGGCCGTGCGCCTGGACCTGGCCCGCGAGCCCGTGCGGGTGAGTGCCGACCGCGTGCTGCTGGAGCAGGTGGTGCTGAACCTGGGGCTGAACGCACTGCAGGCCATGCAGTCCCAGGCTGCGCCCGCCCACGGCCCTGAGCTGCTGCTGCGCACGGCGGCCGAGGACGGCCATGCCTCCCTGCAGGTGCTGGACCGGGGCCCCGGCCTCGCGCCCGAGATTGCCGAGCGCCTGTTCGAGCCCTTCTTCACCACCCGCGAAGGCGGCCTGGGCCTGGGCCTGAACATCTGCCGCTCCATCGTCGAAAGCATGGGCGGCGCGCTGCTGGCCCGCAACCGCGAAGGGGGCGGCGCGATCTTCGAGATACGGCTTCCCCTGCACCAGGTTTCCACATCCGCTGCGACCTTGCCATGAACGACCCCACCCCGGCCCAGCCACCCGCCCCGCTTCTTCAGGTCTACATCGTGGACGACGACGCAGGTGTGCGCCACTCGCTGGCCGCGCTGCTGCTGGCCCGTGGCCACGCGGCCCAGGTGTTTGCCAGCGGGGCGGAGTTTCTGGCCCAGGCCGACCTGGCCCAGCCCGGCTGCGTGCTGCTGGACCTGCGCATGGACGGCATAAGCGGCCTGCAGGTGTTCGAGGCCATGCGCCAGCGCGGGTCGGTGCTCAAGACCGTGTTCCTGTCCGCCCACGGCGAGCTGGCCTCGGCTGTGGCCGCCGTCAAGCAGGGCGCGGTGGACTGGCTGGAAAAACCCTGCGACGAAGCCACACTGCTGGCCGCCGTGCAGCGCGCAGCCAGCCTGTCGCAGGCGCTGGCCGCCGAGGCGCAGCGCCGCGCCGGGTTGCTGGAGCGCTGGAACGCGCTGAGCCCACGCCAGCAGGAGGTGGCGCGCCTGGTGGCCACGGGCATCAGCAGCAAGGAAGTCGCCCGCGCCCTGGCGCAGCACGACCCCGACCGCCCCATCGACCCCCGCACCGTGGACACACACCGCTCGGCCATCTTTTTGAAGCTGGACATACGCTCGTCGCACGAGCTGGGCAAGCTGGTGGAAGAACTGGGGCTTGCCGAAGGCCTTTCCCCCAGGCTTTCGTAAGCCTTCTTACGAATTTTTTGCACAATGCATCCATGAACCGCAGAAACATCCTCCTCGCCAGTGCCGTTGCCGCCGCAACGGTTTTTTCTCCCTCCATCGCTTCGGCGCAGGACACGAGCCAACCCATCCGCCTGATCGTGCCGTATGCCCCCGGCGGCCCCATCGACGTGACGGCGCGTGCACTGGCCGAGCGCGTGCGCGATTCGCTGGGCACGGTGATCATCGACAACAAGGGCGGCGCGGGCGGCAACATCGGCGCCGACGCCATTGCCAAGGCCGCGCCCGATGGCCTGACCATCGGCATCGCCGCCACCGCCACCCATGCGGTCAACCCCTGGCTGTATGCCCGCATGCCCTATGACGCGGGCAAGGACTTTGCAGCCATCACGCAGATGGTGCGCGTACCCAACGTGCTGGTCATGAACGCCGCCAAGGCCGAGCAGCTCAAGATCAACTCGGTGGCCGACCTGATTGCGTACGCCAAGGCCAACCCCGCCAAGCTCAACTACGGCAGCGGCGGCAACGGCAGCGCAGGCCATCTGGCGGGCGAGATGTTCAAGCAGCGCGCGGGCATCTTCGCGCTGCACATCCCCTACCGGGGCGCCAACCCGGCCCAGCTCGCGCTGCTGGCGGGCGAGGTGGACTTCAACATCGACAACCTGGCTGCCGCCGCGCCCAACATCCGCGCGGGCAAGCTCAAGGCGCTGGCCGTGACCTCGCTGGATGCCTCGGCGTCGCTGCCCGGCGTGCCGCCGCTGTCCTCTACCTTCAAGGGCTTCTCCATCGACACCTGGTGGGGCCTGGTGGCGCCTGCGGCCACGCCCAAGCCCATCATCGACAAGCTGAACAAGGCCTTTGTCGCAGCGCTGAACGCGCCCGAGACCAAGACCCGCTTTGGTGCCCTGCTGGCCGAACCCGTGGCCACCACGCCGCAGCAGTTCGACAGCTTCATGGCCGCCGAGCGTGCCAAGTACCAGCAGGTGGTGAAGGCGTCAGGCGCGAAGGTAGATTGACCCCCTGAGCAGCAACCCGCTCGGTGCCGCCGCCAGAGGCGGCAGCTCTTCGATGCCGTCCAAGCCTGCGCAGGCAGGCTTGGAGTTGCGGCCTCTCAGCCCCAAGGGGGACGCCGCCCGTGGCCCGGCAGAGCCGGTTCCACGGTGGCGCTGGCGTGGGGCCGCGCCCGCGTCATACGGTGCGGGTGAGCCAAGTGCACTGCTTTCTTTAGGCTTTTTTGGCCTCTTGCGCGCGCCCATCAAGCGCTAGCAGCTCCTAAATCAGGAGCAATCACCACCCACAACACCCTCTGCCCAGCCCGCATCGGCCAGCCGGTAGATGCTCTGCGCGGCCACGGCCTGCAAGGCGGCGGCACTCACCCGGTCGGGCACCAGGTCGGCCAGGGGGTGCAGCACAAAGGCGCGCTCGGCCATGCGGGGGTGGGGCGCGGTGAGGGTGGGGGTGTGAATCACCTGGTCGCCAAACCACAGGATGTCCAGGTCCAGCGTGCGCGGCGCATTGCGGTAAGGGCGCTCGCGCCCGGCAGATTGTTCAATGGCCTGCAGCGCCTGCAGCAGGGCCTCGGGTGCGAGGGTGGTGGCCACTTCGGCCACGGCGTTCAGGTAGTCGGGGCCACTGGCATCCACAGGGGCGCTACCGTACAGCGGCGACACCCGCAGCACCCGGGTGCCGGGGCATTGGCCCAAAGCCGCCAGGGCCTGGCGCAGGGCGGCTTCGCGCTCGCCCAGGTTGGCGCCCAGGCCCACATAGGCCAGGGCGGGCTCAGCGCCCATGTCCCGCCAACTCACTCACTCGCCTGCAGTGGCAGGCGCTGCGCCTTCGCCACCACCGCCCGCCCCGCCACCGGGCTTGCGGCGACGGCGGCGGCGTTTTTTGGGGGCGCTGCCTTCGGTGGCGAACTCGGCGTCGCCCCCTGGCAGATCAGCGTCTTCCGGTTGGCCTGCCGCGCGCGGGGCCGATGCCGGCGCTGGCGCCTGGTTGCGCGGCACGCGCTTGACCACGGGCTGCTGCGCCTTCTGGCGGGCCTTCTGCTCTTCGCGCGCCTGGTCCATCAGGTCTTCGCGGCGCTCGTCGTCGGCCGCCTGGAAGTCCTGCCACCATTCGGCCAGCGCTTCTTCCACCTCGCCCACGTCGGCGCGCAGGCGCATGAAGTCGAACCCGGCCCGGAAGCGCGGCTGCATCACCATGCCAAACGGGGTGCTGCCCACGCGCTTTTCAAAGCGGGGCTGCATGACCCAGATCTCGCGCATGTCGGCCGCCAGCTTGCCCCGGCCCGACACGTCGCCGATGCGGCGGTCGAAAACTTCGTCGATGGCCTCCTGCAGCGCGGGCAGCGGGTGCTGGCGCTGGTTCAGGCGCTCTTGCCAGCCATTGCGTACGTCTTCCCACAGCACGCAGGCCAGCAAGAAGCTGGGGGCCACGGGCTTGCCTTCGTTCACGCGGCGGTCGGTGTCCACCAGCGCAGCCTTCACAAACGGGGTGTCGGCACGCTCCACGGCCACGTCCAGCAGCGGGTAGATGCCCTTGGCCATGCCCAGCTTCTTGAGCTGCTCGATGGTGGCAATGGCGTGGCCGGTCTGCAGCAGCTTGAGCATTTCGTCAAACATGCGGCTTTGCGGTACCTCGGCCAGCAGCGCCTGCGACTGCACCAGCGGCGCGGCCGACTTGGCGTCGATGCTGAAGCCCAGCGGGCTGAGCTTGGCCGCAAACCGCACGGCGCGGATGATGCGCACCGGGTCTTCGCGGTAGCGCGTGGCGGGGTCGCCAATCATGCGCAGGGTCTTCTTCTTGGCGTCCTGCAAACCCTTGTGGTAATCCACCACGATCTGGCTGACCGGGTCGTAGTACATGGCGTTCACGGTGAAATCGCGGCGTGTGGCGTCTTCGTCCTGCGGGCCCCAGACGTTGTCGCGCAGCACGCGGCCCGATGCGTCCACGGCATGCTGCATGCCCGACAGCTGGGCCTTGCTGGTCTTTTCGTTGCCCGACACCTGGCCTGCAGCGGCGTTGTCGAGGTAGGCACGGAAGGTGGAGACCTCGATCACCTCATGCTCACGCCCCCGGCCATGCACCACGTGCACGATGCGAAAGCGCTTGCCGATGATGAAGGCGCGGCGGAACAGGCCCTTGACCTGCTCGGGCGTGGCGTTGGTGGCCACGTCGAAGTCCTTGGGGCGCAGGCCCAGTAGCAGGTCGCGCACGGCGCCGCCGACGATGTAGGCCTCAAAACCTGCTTGCTTGAGGGTGGCTACCACCTCGGCGGCGCGGCGGTCCACCAGCTCGGGGTTGATGCCGTGGACCGAGGCAGGCACCTCTTCACGCTTGCCGAAATGGGGCTTGCCGCCCGAGGTGCCGGGCGTCGATTTGCCCAGCAGTTTGTCGATGAACTTCTTGATCATGGATAGGGAGTAATCAGGAGGACGCCTGGCTGGCAGGGGCCGTGAACAGGTCCAGTATGCGCCAGCCGCGCTGCTGGGCCAGGGCGCGCAGGCGCGGGTCGGGGTTGGTGGCCACAGGGCGGTTTACCTTTTCGAGCAGGGGCACGTCGTTCATGGAGTCGCTGTAGAACGTGCTGTCCACATCGACCCAGGTGAGCTGGCGCGCGGCCAGCCATTGCTCCATGCGCGTGACCTTGCCCTCGCGCATGGTGGGCACGCCGTCGATCTCGCCGGTGTACCAGCCGCTGGCGTCACGTACCAGCTGCACGGCCAGCAGCTGCGGCACGCCCAGCGCCTGGGCGATGGGCGTGGTCACAAACTCGTTGGTGGCGGTGACGATCAGCACCTCGTCGCCCGCCGCCTGGTGCTGGCGGATGAGGTCGAGTGCCTGCGGCTGGATGGCCGGGGTGATGACCTCGCGCATGAACTGCTGGTGCGCGGCCGCTGCGGCCTCGGGCCCGCGCAGGCGCACGGCCTCGGTGGCAAACCGCACGTAGTCGTGCACGTTGAGCGTGCCCGCCTGGTAGTGGGCGTAGAACTCGTCGTTGCGGCGCGCGAACTCCACCGGGTCGTTCCAGCCGATGCGGATGGTGAACTCGCCCCACTCGTAGTCGGAGTCGAGCGGCAGCAGCGTGTGGTCCAGATCGAACAGCGCAAGCCGCAGGCGGCGTGGTTCAGAGGTCATTGAGATTCACAAAGAGACAAAAGGGAAACACCGCTTCACTCCGACTCCAGCATGGTTTTCAGCAGCGGAATCGTGATGGCGCGCTGGGTGCGCAAGGCGAATGCATCGAGCTGGTCCAGCAGCTGCATCAGGCTGCCCAGGTCGCGCGAAAAACGGTTGAGCATGTAATCCATCACCTCGTCGCCCAGGAACACGCCGCGCGCGTCGGCCTCCTGGCGCAGCACCGAGCGGCGCTCGGCCTCACCCAGCAGCTGCAGCTGGAACACATGGCCCCAGCCCAGGCGGCTGCGCAGGTCGTCGCGCAGCGGCAGGTCGGCCGGGGGCAGGTCGCCCGCAGCCAGCACCCAGCGCTGGCCGCCGCTGGCCGGGCTGATGGCGTTGACAAACCAGTTGAAGGCCGTGGCCTGCTGGGCGGTGTCGTACAGATGCACATCGTCCATGACGATGGCGACCCAGTCTTCGTTGAAATCCGGCGGCTCAGCCACTGAGGGGTCGAGCCAGCCCACGCTGGCACCCTGCTCGCGCAGGGCCTGGCGCACGGCCTTGAGCAAATGGGTCTTGCCGCTGCCGGGCTCGCCCCACAGGTAGGTGGGCACAGGCGAGCGGGTGGCCTGGCTGCTGCCGTCACCTGCGGCCAGGCGCAGGTGCTGCAATGCTGCCTCGTTGGGCCCGGCAAAAAAACGGGCCAGGGTGGGCCCTGTGGCCAGGCCGATGTCCAGCGCCAGTTGCTTCATCATCATGCGCGGCCCCCCGGCGGCAGGGGCAGGCCCGTGGCGGTCGGTGCGGGAGCGGCAGGCGAGGAGAGTTTCAGCAGCAGCATCACAGGAGAATGGGAAGAAGGCGCCCGGCCATGGCTGGCTGCGGCGGGGTGCAGCGGCAAAGTGGCTCACGGCGCGGGGCGCGACCGGCTCCCTGAGCAGGGGGCTGGGCGACAATGCACCTGATTTTAGTCTGGCGCAGCCCGCCTGCTGCCGCCGCCTCACCCCGCCGTCGAGATCCCACACCATGGCCCCTCCCGCCTCCCCCTCCAAGCGCCTGCCCGCTGGCATCTGGGCCCTCGGGTTTGTCAGCCTGCTCATGGACATTTCCTCCGCAATGATCCACAGCCTGCTGCCCGTCTTCATGGTCACAGCCCTGGGCGTGAGCATGCTCACAGTGGGCCTGATCGAAGGCGCGGCCGAGGGCACGGCCATGGTCCTCAAGGTGTTTTCGGGGGCGCTGAGCGACTGGTGGGGCAAGCGCAAGCCGCTGGCCATCGTGGGCTATGGGCTGGGTGCGCTGTCCAAGCCGCTGTTTGCCCTGGCGTCCACGGCGGGCTGGGTGATCACGGCCCGGTTGCTCGACCGGGTGGGCAAGGGCATCCGGGCGGCGCCACGAGATGCGCTGGTGGCCGACCTGGCGCCGCCCGACCAGCGGGGGGCTGCCTTCGGCCTGCGGCAATCGCTGGACACTGTGGGTGCCTTCCTGGGCCCCCTGCTGGCCATGGGGCTGATGTTGTTGTGGGCCAACGACTTCCGCGCGGTGTTCTGGGTGGCCGTGTTCCCCGCCGCGCTGTGCATCGTGGTGCTGGTGTGCGGCGTGAAGGAGCCCGAGCGCCCCGTCGGCCAGCCACGCACCAACCCCATCCGCCGCGAAAACCTGCGCCGCCTGAGCCAAAACTACTGGTGGGTGGTAACCCTGGGCGCAGTCTTCACGCTGGCGCGGTTCAGCGAGGCGTTTCTGGTGCTGCGCCTGCAGCAAGATGGGCTGCCACTGGCCCTCACGCCACTGGCCCTGGTGCTCATGAGCCTGGTGTTCTCCCTGGGCGCCTATCCCCTGGGCAAGCTCTCTGACCGGATGAACCACACCACGCTGCTGGCCTGGGGCCTGGTGGTGCTGATTACGGCCGATGCGCTGCTGGCTTGGCGCGGCCACGGCATCGCGGCCTGGCTGGGCGTTGCGCTGTGGGGCCTGCACATGGCCATGACCCAGGGGCTGCTGGCCACCATGGTGGCGGCCAGCGCGCCCGCCGACCTGCGTGGCACGGCCTTTGGCATGTTCAACCTGGCCAGCGGCGTGGCGCTGCTGGTCGCCAGCGCCCTGGCGGGCCTGCTGTGGGACCAGTGGGGCGCCAGCGCCACTTTCCTGGCCGGAGGCGCGTTCAGCACCCTGGCGCTGGTGGGTGTGCTGTGGCACGCGCGCACCGAAGCGACCCCGCCAAAGCCCCCGCTCACACAGGGCTGAGCGGGGCGGTCGGCCCAGCCCCCTTAAAATCCCCGGATTCCAGCCCGCTCGTCGGGCCTACCAGCACCAAAGCACCTCCCATGAGTTCCTCTGCCTCCTCCACCCCCATCTCCTACAAAGACGCCGGCGTTGACATCGACGCGGGCGACGCGCTGGTCGAGCGCATCAAGCCGCTGGCCAAGAAGACCATGCGCGAAGGCGTGCTGGCAGGCATTGGCGGCTTTGGCGCGCTGTTTGAAGTGCCCAAGCGCTACCAGGAACCCGTGCTGGTCTCTGGCACCGACGGCGTGGGCACCAAGCTCAAGCTGGCGTTTGAATGGAACATGCACGACACCGTGGGCATCGACCTGGTGGCCATGAGCGTGAACGACGTGCTGGTGCAGGGCGCCGAGCCCCTGTTCTTCCTCGACTACTTTGCCTGCGGCAAGCTCGACGTGGACACGGCGGCTGCCGTGGTCGGCGGTATTGCCAAGGGCTGCGAACTCTCCGGTTGTGCGCTGATCGGCGGCGAAACCGCTGAAATGCCCGGCATGTACCCCGCAGGCGAATACGACCTGGCCGGTTTTGCCGTGGGTGCGGTCGAAAAGTCCATGATCCTGACCGGCCGGGATGTGAAGCCAGGCGACGTGGTGCTGGGCCTGGCCTCGGCCGGTGTGCACTCCAACGGTTTCAGCCTGGTGCGCAAGTGCATCGACCGCGCGGGTGACAGCGCCCCCGCCACGCTGGACGGCAAGCCCTTCAAGCAAGCCATCATGGAACCCACCCGCCTGTATGTGAAGAACGTGCTGGCTGCGCTGGCCCAGCATCCCATCAAGGCCCTGGCCCACATCACTGGCGGCGGCCTGCTCGAAAACATCCCCCGCGTGCTGCCCGAAGGCACGGCTGCCCACCTCACCAAGGGCAGCTGGCCCCAGACCGAGCTCTTCGCCTGGCTGCAGAAGACCGCCGGCATCGACGACATCGAGATGAACCGCACCTTCAACAACGGCATCGGCATGGTGGTGGTGGTGGATGCTGCCAACGCAGAGGCCACAGCCGCCACGCTGCGTGCGGCGGGTGAACAGGTCTACACCATTGGTGCGATTGCAGCACGCGGCGATGGCGCCGCCGTGGTGGTCGCCTGAAGGCCCTCGCCCCCATCCCGCCACGGTCGGCCGCGCGCTGGCCACGCGCTGGCTTGTGCGCGCCGCTAGCGCTTTGGATTGTGTTCGCCCCACCAGACCGTTCCTGAGGTGACTGCGCATGGCATCGCGTCCCACCCTCCCCGCCTTGCCGCCTGCGGCAACCCCCACCCCGCCCGTTCCCGTGGACGGGGTCTCCCCTGCTGCAGACTTTGAAGCAGCCACGCCCGCACGCCCCGCCACCCGGGGCGTGATGATTGCCAGTTACCTGCTGATGGCAGGTGTGCTGCTGCTGGTGATGTGGCGCGGCCTGCTGCCTGGCCTGCTGTGCGTGTGCCTGGGCTTCTTGCTCACCCGGGCACTCACGCGGTGGTTTGGCGCCCTGGCTGCGCGTGCGCTGCGCCAGCCTTCGGCAACACCCCGCACACTGCATCTGGCCCAAATCGCCGCCGCCGCGCTGGTGATGCTGCTGCCCCTGGTGCTGCTGGGCGTAGGACTGACGCATTCGCGCGGCTACCTGGTGGCCGCGCCGCACCAGTACCAGGAACTGCTCAACTACATGGCCCGCACGGTGCTGGAGCTGCGGCTGAAACTGCCGCCCGACATGGCCAGCCACCTGCCCGACGGAGCCGTCGAATTGCAGCGCGTGATTGCCAACTACCTGGGCGCCAAGGCAGGCGCGCTGGCCATGGCCGGGCGCGCCTGGCTGGCCGGGGTGCTGTTTGCCTATGTGGGGCTGCTGATCGGCGCCCTGGCCGCCGTGCGCCCCCTGGGCAGCGCCCTGGGCCCGCTGGCCGATCAGTTGCGGCTGCGCATCACCCTGTTCGGCGAGGCTTTCCGCCAGATCGTGGCGGCGCAGTTCTGGATCGCGGCGTTCAACACCCTGCTCACGGCCCTGTTCCTGCTGTTTGTGCTGCCGCTGTGGGGCATGGAGCTGCCCTACACACCCGTGCTCATCACCTTCACCTTCGTCGCCGGGCTGGTGCCCATCGTGGGCAACCTGGTGTGCAACGTGGTGCTCACCATCGTGGGGCTGTCGGTGTCGCCGCTGGCGGCTGCGGCCTGCCTGGGTTTCCTGATCCTGATCCACAAGGCCGAATACGTGATCAACGCCAAGGTGGTGGGCCGCCGCACGCAGATGGGCGTGTGGGAGTTGCTCTCCGTGATGTTCGTCGCCGAGGCGGTGTTCGGCCCCGCCGGACTGGTGGCAGCGCCGCTGTTCTACGCCTACCTCAAGAAGGAACTGGTGGCGGCGCGGCTGGTGTAGCGCCCCGCCGCGCAGCTTCCGGCGCTCCCGCGCACTGCAATCCTGTACAGGCCTGCCCTCCAATACAGCCACCTCTGCTGACCATGCGGGTTATTGCCCTGCCGCCCACGGGGTGGTGGCAGTAACCTGCCACGCAAGGCCTCCCTCTTGCAGGAGAGCCGCCCGCACAGCCCACCCACCCCATTTCAGGAGGTTCCCCATGACCACCGCACGCAAACTGGCCCTGTTGGTGCTGAGCGCTGTTCTCGGCATCGCCGTGTTGACCACCTGGTTCCTGGTGTCCGAACGCCAGCTGATCCTGGAAGAGCGCCAGACCGGCGTGCGCCAGGTGGTGGAATCCGCACACGGCATTGCCACGCATTTCCACGAGCTCAGCACCAAGGGCGGCATGCCCGACGACGAGGCGCGCAAGCGCGCGGCGGCGGCCATCCAGGCCGTGCGCTACAGCGGCAATGAATATGTGTGGATCAATGACATGCACCCGCGCATGGTGATGCACCCCATCCGCCCCGAGCTCAATGGGCAGGACCTTACCGCCAACAAGGACCCCAACGGCAAGCAGCTGTTTGTGGAGTTCGTGCGCACCGTGCAGGCCAGCGGCGCAGGGTTTGTGCCCTACCTGTGGCCCAAGGCGGGCAGCGACACGCCAGTTGAGAAGACCTCGTACGTGAAGGGTTTTGCGCCCTGGGGCTGGGTCATTGGCTCGGGCGTGTACATCGACGCCGTGGACACCGCCATCTGGCAGCGCGCCACCCGCTTTGGCCTGCTGGCGCTGCTGCTGGGCGCCGCCCTGCTGGTCGTCGGCACGCTGATCGCGCGCAACCTGATCCGGCAGCTGGGTGGCGAGCCCGACTACGCGCGCAGCATTGCCCGCAGCATTTCCGAAGGCAACCTGTCGGTGGCCGTGGCCACGCGCTCGGGCGACCGCTCCAGCCTGATGCTGGACATGCAGGCCATGCAGGACAACCTGCACCGCATCGTGCAGAAGGTACGCAACGGCACCGAACACATCGCCAGTGCTTCGCAGCAGATCGCCGCGGGCAACCACGACCTGTCGGCGCGCACCGAATCCCAGGCGAGCGCGCTGGAGCAGACCGCCGCCTCGATGGAAGAGATGACCTCCAACGTGAAGCAGAACGCCGACAACGCCCGCCAGGCCAGCGCCCTGGCGCAGTCGGCGTCCGAGGTGGCGCGCAAGGGCGGTGCGGTGGTCGAGCAGGTGGTGCAGACCATGGGCTCCATCGACGCGTCCTCGCGCAAGGTGTCCGACATCACCGGGGTGATCGAGGGCATTGCGTTCCAGACCAACATCCTGGCGCTGAACGCGGCTGTGGAGGCCGCACGCGCAGGCGAGCAGGGCCGGGGTTTTGCGGTGGTGGCCAGCGAGGTGCGCAGCCTGGCCCAGCGCTCGTCCGAAGCCGCCAAGGAGATCAAGGCGCTGATCGGCAACTCGGCCGAGCAGGTGAAGGCAGGCGCCGACCTGGCCCAGCAGGCAGGCAGCACCATGCAGGAGGTGGTGAACAGCGTGCAGCGCGTGTCGGCCGTGATCGAAGAGATCAGCCAGGCCAGCCGCGAGCAGACCGACGGCATCGAACAGATCAACGAGGCCGTCGCCCAGATGGACCAGGGCACCCAGCAAAACGCAGCCCTGGTGGAGCAGGCCACTGCCGCAGCCGCCGCACTGCAGCAGCAGGCGCACGAACTGAACCAGGTGGTGGCCGCCTTCCGGCTGCACGAGGGGGGACACGGGGCTGGGCACGACGGCGCCCCGGCGGCCCTGCCTGGGGCGAAGGCACCGCGCCAGCTGCGCTGACGGGACTGCGAAGGAAGGACGCCCCCGGGGACTGCGATCAGAAAGGCTCAGCCAAAAATGGCCTAAATTGATCGAAGCATGTCCCACAAACATCGGACAACAAAGGCCTTCGGCGCGAGGATAGGGGCTTCCAACCACCCCTCTCCAGAGATTTCCGCATGAAAACCTGTCTGATTGTGATTGATGTCCAGGAATCCTTCCGCCACCGCCCGTTCTTCACGGAGCAGGACCTGCCCGCCTACCTGCAGGCCCAGAACGCCCTGATCGCGGGCAGCGTCGCCCAGGGCATCCCTGTGGTGCGCGTGTTCCACAGCGAGGGCCCCGAGGTGGCCGAGAACCCGTTCTCCCAGACATCCGGCCAGGTGCGCGCCCTGGAGGGCCTGGCCAGCTTCGACGCGGCCGCCACCTTCACCAAGTCGCGCCACAGTGCGCTGGTGGGCACAGGGCTGGACGTGTGGCTCACGCGCCATGGCATCCAGCGCCTCATCATCAGCGGCATCCGCACCGAACAATGCTGCGAGACCACCACGCGCCACGCGTCCGACCTGGGCTGGGCCGTGGACTACGTGACCGACGCCACCCACACCTGGGACATGGTGCAGCCCGATGGCCAGGTGCTGGCGGCGGCTGACATCAAGACCCGCACCGCCACCGTGCTGCAAGGCCGCTTTGCCACGCTGTGCACCGTGCAGCAGGCACTGGACCGGGCCGCCGCATGAGCGCCGCGCCATTGAAAGTCGCCATCCTGGTGTTCGACGATGTGGAGGTCCTGGACCTGGGCGGGCCCTACGAGGTCTTCACCACCGCAAGCCGCATGCACCAGCGGCAGCACCCCTGCGCGCCGGCACCGTTTGTGGTGCAGTGCGTGGCCCGCAGCCTGGCCCCGGTGCGCGCCCGTGCGGGCCTGCGTGTGCTGCCCGATGCGGACTTTGCCAGCGCTGCCGCGCCCGACGTGCTCATCGTGCCGGGTGGCGTGGTCGATGCCGCTGCGACCTGCCCCGCCACCCGCGCCTGGGTGGCCCAGACAGCGGGCCGCGCGCAGATCACGGCATCGGTCTGCACGGGCGCTTTCATCCTGGCAGCCGCCGGGGTCCTGACCGAAGGCCCTGCCACCACACACTGGGAGGACATTACCGACCTGCGCGCGCAGTTTCCGGCGCTCGACGTGCAGGAGAATGTGCGCTGGGTGGACCGGGGTGCGCTGGTCACGTCGGCCGGCATCAGCGCGGGCATCGACATGAGCCTGCACCTGGTCACCCGGCTGGCGGGCGCGGCGCTGTCCGAGCGCACCGCCCGCCAGATGGACACTCCATGGAACCGCGAGCCTTAAAACTTCCTTGAACCGGTGATGCCAGAAACGCGCCCCATCCATGTTTACTTCGCCCTGCTGCCGGGCAGCCTGGTGCTGGACTGGGCTGGCCCGGCCGAGGCGCTGCGCATTGCCAACCAGGCGCTGGTGAGCCGGGGCCAGCCCGAGCGGTTTGTGCAGCATTTCGTGAGCCCCACGCCGCAGTCCGTGACCTCGGTGGGCGCCGTGCTGACGGGGCTGGAGCCCCTGCCCGCCACCCTGCCCACACCCGCCTGGGTGGTGCTGGTGGGGCTGGCGGGCAAACACATCGACGTGGCGGGTGACGAGGCGCGTGCGCTGCTGCACTGGCTGCGCGGGTTGCGGCCCGTGGCAGGGCAGCTGGAGCTGGTCACCGTGTGCGCCGGTTCGGTGCTGGCGGCCCATGCCGGGCTGCTCACGGGCCGCCGTGCCACCACGCACCACCTGCACCTGGATGAACTGGCCGCCGTGGACCCACGCTGCGACGTGGTCGCCAACCGCGTGTTTGTGGCCGATGGTGCCGTGTACAGCAGCGCGGGCGTGACCACGGGCATCGACCTGCTGCTGCACCGCATCTCCGACACCTGCGGCCCCGCGCTGGCGGCCCAGGTGGCGCAGGCCATGGTGGTGGCCCTGCGCCGGGGGCCGAACGACCCGGAGTTTTCGCCTTTTCTGCACCACCGCAACCACCTGCACCCCGCACTGCACCGCGTGCAAGACGCCGTGGGGCAACAACCGCAGGCCGACTGGAGCGTGCCGCAGATGGCCGAGGTGGCGCACACCTCGCCACGCCACCTCACCCGGCTGTTTCTGGAACATGCGGGCATTGCGCCGCTGCAGTACCTGCGCCGCATCCGGCTGGCCACGGCCGAGGCCGCGCTGCGCTCGGGCCAGAACGTGACACAGGCCGCGCTGATGGCGGGCTTCAGCTCCGACACCCAGCTGCGCCGCGCTTGGCACCAGTTCGGGCGGGGCGGCACGCCGTCGCAGGGCGACACCGGTCGGGCGCACTGACCTAACACAGCCTTCATCAGAACCCGTGCATGGCATCCCAGGGTTTTGAGCAGGATTTTTGCAGTTTTTTTAGCCTTCTGCGCGCAATGGATATGCCTTTTTAGCTATATTTTTCATAGCAACTTAGTCATAGCGATCAATAAACTTCCGGCACATACATGGACGCTGGCACGGGCTGGCGCAGGTACTCGGGGTTGCGCACGCGGTCAGGCAGCACCACGGCGGGGTGGGGCACCTCCTGGTAGGGCATTTGGGCCAGCAGGTGGGCAATGCAGTTCAGGCGCGCCTTTTTCTTGTCCACCGCCTGCACCACCCACCAGGGCGCTTCGGGGATGTGGGTGCGCTCCAGCATGGTCTCTTTGGCCTTGGTGTAGGCCTCCCAGCGCACGCGGCTTTCCAGGTCCATGGGGCTGAGTTTCCACTGCTTGAGCGGGTCGTGGATGCGGCCGAGGAAGCGCAGATGCTGCTCTTCGTCGGTGATGGAGAACCAGTATTTGACGAGCCGGATGCCCGAGCGCACCAGCATCTTTTCAAACTCCGGCACGGTGCGAAAGAACTCCTCGTACTCGTCGTCGCTGCAAAAACCCATCACCCGCTCGACGCCCGCGCGGTTGTACCAGCTGCGGTCAAACAGCACCATCTCGCCCGCCGCAGGCAGGTGCGCCACATAGCGCTGAAAGTACCACTGCGTGCGCTCGCGGTCATTGGGTGCAGGCAGCGCAGCCACACGGGCCACACGCGGGTTCAGGCGCTGCGTGATGCGCTTGATCACCCCGCCCTTGCCTGCGGCATCGCGCCCTTCAAACAGGATCACCACCTTCTCGCGGCTGTGCTGCACCCAGTCCTGCAGCTTGACCAGCTCGCCCTGCAGGCGGAACAGCTCCTTGAAATATTGCTGGCGCGCCAGCTTGTCGGCGGCTGTGGGGGCGCCAATGTCGTCCACCTCGCGGTCTTCGATCTCCAGCTCCAGCTCCTCGTCATAGCTGTCGATGAGGTCGTTGGCGATGCGCTGCATCAGCTCCTGGGAGTCAAGGGCGTTGTTGTAGAACATGGGGAGCCATTCGGCAGTGCAAAAAAGATGCGCCATGGTGGCGCGCTGCAATGACAATGCCGTGACATCGGTGTGATCTGTCACGGCGTTGTCATGCCCGCAGGCCACGATGCGGGTCCGTGCCGTCTGCTGACCTCCCTCCTCCTACTTCCGCCACCACCCTCCCTGCCAGCGCCAGCCTGAACTACGGGGGTGACGCCGCCGGGCTGATCTGCGGCTACCTGCTGGGCGCCGACGCCGCACCGCGAGAGATCGACTCGGCCCAGGCGGCGCAATGGCTCGCGGGCCAGCAGGCCGGGGGTGCAGCGCAGGAGGGGAAAGGCCAAGGCCAGTTTCTGTGGCTGCACTTCAACCTGAGCCACGCGCAGGCCATGCGCTGGATGGAGCGGCATGCCGACCTGCCCGAAGCGTTTTTCGATGCGCTCAAGGACCGCTCTGTCTCCACCCGCATCGAGCGCGACGACGACACGCTGATTGCGGTGCTCAACGACGCGCACTTCGACTTTGCGTTCGAACCCTCGGACATCGCCACCCTGTGGACCAGCGTGGCCCCGCACCTGATGGTGACGGGGCGCACCCGGCCGCTGCGCTCGGTAGACGCACTGCGCACGGCAGTGCGCAGCGGCAATGCGCCCTGCTCCAGCGTGGCCCTGCTGGCCGAGCTGATGCGCACGCAGGCCTCGGGCCTGGTGGACATCGTGCGCGGCGTGACCCAACGCATCGACGACGTGGAAGACGCGCTGCTGGCGGGCCGCCTGGACCACAAACGCGCCCGGCTGGGCGTGCTGCGACGCCTGCTGGTGCGACTGCAGCGGCTGCTGGCACCCGAGCCCGCAGCGCTGTTCCGCCTGCTGCAGCACCCGCCCGCGTGGATGGGCGCCGACGACGCGCAGGAGCTGCGCGATTCGACCGAAGAGTTCTCGGTGGTGCTGCGCGACATGCAGGGCCTGCAGGAGCGCATCAAGCTGCTGCAGGAAGAGATCGCCGCCAGCGTGCAGGAGACCAACAGCCGCAGCCTGTTCGTGCTGACGGTGGTCACCGTGCTGGCCTTGCCCATCAACATCCTGGCGGGCCTGTTTGGCATGAACGTGGGGGGCGTGCCGCTGTCGGACGACCCCCAGGGCTTCTGGATCATCGTGGCCGTGGTGGTGGCGTTCACGGCGGTGGCGGGCTGGCTGGCGCTGCGGGACACACGCGATCGGTAGACCCGGTGGCGGGACCACTACAATGCCGCCCCTTGCCCAGATCCCCCGGACCCGTGTGCCACCATGAACATCGTCGTCAACGAAGAACTCAAAGCCTACATCGAACCCCTGACCCCCGAGGAGCACGAGGCCCTGGAGCGCAGCATCCTCACCGAAGGCTGCCGCGACGCACTGGTGCTGTGGGGCGATGTGCTGGTGGACGGTCACAACCGCTACGGCATCTGCCAAAAGCATGGCCTGCCGTTCCAGACCGTGCAGAACCCGCGCTTCACGTCGATGGAAGACGTGCACCTGTGGATGATCGACCAGCACCTGGGCCGCCGCAGCGTGTCGGACTTCCAGCGCGGTGTGCTGGCGCTGCGCAAGCGCGAGATCATTGCGGACCGCAAGGCGCGGGCCAGCACCGCCGCCGAGCCCGCCGAATCAACGGCCGCCGCCATGGCCGAATTGCCAGCGGCCGCCCCCGAGGCCGTTGCCGCCCTGCCCGCACCCGATCCGTTGAGCAGCCGCGAGGCCATTGCCAAGGCCGCACGCCTGAGCAGCAGCCAGGTGGTGATGATCGAAAAAATCCAGAAGCAGGCCGCCCCCGAACTGGTGGCCGCCGTGAAGTCCGGCACCATCTCCATCAACGCCGCTGCAGCTGTTGCCACCCTGCCCGCTGAAGAGCAGGTGGCGGCCGTGGTGGCAGGCAAGGACGAACTCAAGCAGGCCGCCAAGCGCGTGCGTGAATTGAACAAGCGCAAGCCACGCGACGAAGCGCCGTCCGACGAAAAACCGGCAGCGGAAGCCGCAGCGGGTGCCGAAGGCCATGCCGACGAGCTGCACAGCCTGCGCAGCCGCGTGGCGGAACTCACGGCAGAGAATGCCGAGCTGCGCAGGCAGGTGGCGCAATTGCAGGCGGCGCTGCCTGAGGGCGGCGCGCCGTTCTGAAGATTCTGAAGATCAACCGCTGGCGTTGCGCAGCGCGCTCAGCCGGTCGGCGATCAGGTCGATGTCGAGCCCGTCTTCGGCGTGGGTCAGGTAAGCCTCCAGGTCGGTCACCGCGTCGGCCGTGTTGCCCCTCTCGGCATGGGCCAGCCCCCGGTCGCGCCGCTCGCCCCAGGCCTCGGGCAGCAGCACGATGAGCCGGTCCAGCACGGCAATCAGGCGCTGCCAGTCCTGCTGGGTGCGGTGCACTTCCTTCAGGTTGCGCAGCATGCGCGCAATGATGTCGCGCGGCGTGGCGGCCTGCAGGTACAGGCCCAGCGGCACGTCATAGTCGTCCACCAGGCCATTGCGGCGCTTGTAGGGCTCCAGCCGCTCGGCCAGTTCCTCGCGGCTCAATGACTGGCCCGAGATCGGGTCCATCACCACCTGCCCCTTGGGCAGCAGCACCTTGACCATGAAGTGCCCGGGGAACGCAATGCCCCGCGCATGCAGCCCCAGGCCCTGGGCCAGCTCCATCCACAGCACGGCCAGGCTGATAGGAATGCCCCGGCGCGTGCGCAGCACGGCGTTGAGGTAGCTGTTTTCAGGGTCGTAGTAGTTGTTGATGTTGCCGCCAAAGCCCAGGTCGGCAAAAAAGAACTGGTTGAGCGTGCGCAGGCGCTGCAGAGCGGGGGCATCGGCCGGCAGGCGGCGCTGGATGCGTGCGAGCAGCTGGTCCATATCACCCAGCAGTTGCTGCACGTCGAACTCGGGGTATTCGTCCTGGGCCAGGCTGGCGGCGGCCTCCAGCAGCGGAAAGTGCTCATCGCTGTGCACCAGCGATGCAAAGTACTCCAGCGAGGTGGGCACGGAATAGCTCAGGGACATGGTGAATTTTTAAGCGTCACGCTGGTCAGCGTCAATCGACAGAAAACCCGTCTTGACAGGGCATTTTTGGTCTTTGGGGCAATATGCCACGGGGTTTCAGCGCCGCAGCATCTGACGCAGCTTGAGGCCCCCGGCCCACAGTGCACCAAAGTACAGCACGGCGGCCGCCACCATCAGCGCGGCCAGCAGGCCGATGCGCTGCCAGGATTTTCCGCGCATCTCCACCCAGTCGAAATACTGCGCGCCCCACACCAGCAGCACGGCCAGCAGGGCGCTCGCGGCAATCACCTGCAGCGCGAACTTGCCCCAGCCCGGCAGGGGCTTGTAGCTACCACGCCGCAGCAGGCCCACCAGCAGCCAGATGGCGTTGATGAGCGCGCCGATGCCAATGGTCAGCGTCAACGCCGCATGCTGCAGGTAGGGCACGAGCACGAGGTTCATCAGCTGCGTGAGCACCAGCACCGCCACGGCAATCAGCATGGGCGTGCGCATGTCGTGCTTGGCATAAAAGCCCGGCGCCAGCACCTTGATGGCCACGATGCCCACCAGGCCCGCACCATAGCCCGTGAGCGCCAGCGTGGTCTTGCGCACGTCTTCGTCGCCGAACGCGCCGTAGTGGTACAGCACCGCCACCAGCGGCTCGGAGAACACCAGCAAAGCCACCATGCAAGGCACCGACAACAGCACGACCAGGCGCAGCCCCCAGTCAAGCATGGCCGAGTAGCGTTCATCGTCCTGCTTGGCGCGGGCGCTGGCCAGCTGCGGCATCAGCACCACGCCCAGCGCCACGCCCAGCAAGGCGGTGGGCAACTCCATCAGACGGTCGGCATAGGTGATCCAGCTCACGCTGCCCGTGGCCAGGTGCGAGGCAATCTGCGTGTTGATGAGCAGCGATATCTGCGCCACGCTCACGCCCAGCAGCGCGGGCAGCATCAGGCGCGCCACCTTGCGGGTGGTGGGGTCGGCCCAGGCGGCGCGGATGGCCGCCCAACGCACGCCGATGCGCGGCAGCAGCCCCAGCCGCAGCAACGCGGGCACCTGGATGGCCAGTTGCAGCAGGCCGCCCAGCATCACCCCGGCCGCCTGGGCATAGATGGGCTCGATGCCGTAGCGTGCGAACAAAGGCGCGCCCAGCGTGATGGACAAAATGAGCGCGATGTTGAGCAGCACCGGCGAAGCTGCCGGCACCGCAAACTTCTTCCAGGTGTTGAGAATGCCCCCGGCCAGCGCGACCAGCGACATGAAGCCGATGTAGGGGAACATCCAGCGCGTCATGGTGACGGCGGCGTCAAACCCCTGGGGCTGGAGCCCGCTGGCCATGGCCCACACCATCCACGGAGCGCCCAGCACCCCGGCGATGCACAGCAGCACCAGCGTCCAGGCCAGCAGCGTGGCCACATGGTCAATCAGCGCCCGGGCACCGTCGTCACCCTCCTGCGCGCGGGTAGCGGCCAGCACCGGCACGAAGGCCTGGCTGAAAGCCCCTTCGCCCAGCACACGGCGGAACAGGTTGGGAATGCGGAACGCCACGTTGAAGGCGTCCGTCATGGCGCTGACCCCGAAGACGGAGGCCATGAGCAACTCGCGCACCAGCCCGGTGATGCGGGAGGCGAGGGTCAGCAAGGAGACGGTGGAGGCTGCTTTGAATAACGACACCGCAAGAAGTGTAGCCCTGGATGATCTCCCGCTCGGATGGCGCGCCCGGTGGCCCGGCCAGACCCACCCCATGGGCACGCCGCACCGGCTTCCGGCGAGGTGGTGGCAAAAATCCCTCGCTGGGCTATAATCGCGGGCTTTGCTGGCAACATCCACAGACCCAAGGAATATTCATCATGGCATCCGCTAAACCAAAAAAGAAGAACCCCCGCCTCGCTTCGGGCCGTAAGCGCGTCCGCCAGGACGTCAAGATCAACGCCGCGAACACCTCGCTGCGCTCCAAGTACCGTACCGCTGTCAAGAACGTCGAAAAGGCTGTTCTGGCTGGCGACAAGACCAAGGCGACCGAACTGTTCGCCAAGATGCAAGCCGTGGTGGACACCGTGGCCGACAAGGGCATCTTCCACAAGAACAAGGCTGCTCGCGACAAGAGCCGTCTGTCTGCCAAGGTGAAAGCCCTGGCACCCGCAGCCGCTTAAAAACTCACCGCCTGCTCCGGCAGGCAAACAGCCCGGGCGGCCCCGCCGCTCGCCGTTTGTAACGGGTGCGCTGTCAGCAAAAAAACGAACAAACCGCCTTCGGGCGGTTTTTTCGTTTCCGGGCTTTATTTACACAGCACGCTTTACCTTAAATTATTGATTTAGCATAATTATTGGAATTTCATAAAATCCAATAAACCATGACCTTCCGCCGCACCGCCCTCGCCGAACAAATGGCCCAGCAGCTGCTCAGGCCCTCGTTCCTGGACACCTCGCTGCGCTCCGGCCTGTTCCTGTCGGGCCAGCGGCGTGTGGGCAAGACCACTTTCCTGGCCACCGACCTGATCCCGGCGCTGGAGGCCCTGGGCGCCATCGTGGTCTATGTGGACCTGTGGAGCCAGCCCCAGGCCAACCCGGCCGATCTGGTGCACGAGGCCATCCGCAAGACACTCAAAGAACTGCAGATACCTGGCTCGAGCATCCTCAAACGGCTCAAGGAAGTCACCAACCTCGAAGCGGGCGCTGCGGGTTTCAAGTTCGGCTTCAAGCTCGCCGATGTGGGCAAGGACGACGGCGTGAGCCTGGCCCAGGCGTTCCAGGAGCTGATCGACCAGGCCAAAACGGATGTGGTGCTCATCGTGGACGAGGTGCAGCACGCGCTGGGCAGCGCCGATGGCGACCACCTGCTGCACGCGCTCAAAGCTGCGCGCGACGCCATCAACACCCGCCCGGGCACACCGGGGCATTTCCTCTTCATCGGCACCGGCTCGCACCGTGCGCGCGTGCAGGAACTCACGCTCAAGGGCAACCAAGCCTTCAACGGCGCGGTGACCAACGAATTTCCGGTGCTGGGGCGGAATTTCATCGACTACGTGCTGGCGCAGGTCGGCCCCCAGCTGGGCGCCATGCTGCCTTCTGCGGAAGTCACCGAAGCCGCCTTTCGCAGCATGGGCAGCCGGCCCGAGGAGCTGATGAAGGCGCTCAATGTGCTGCGCAGCCTGCCGCCGGACGCCCTGCCCGACGAACACCTGCCCACCATCGCGCAGTCTTTGGGCGCTGCGGCGGCCGACGTGGAACTGCAAAAGGTGGAGGCCATGGGCCCGCTGGCTGAGGCCGTGTTCTCACGGATCTGCAGCATTGGCGGCGACGTAAAGGGCGTATTCACCGGCGAGGCACTCAAGGCCTATGCGGCGCAGATCGGGCGCGAAGTGACGGCCCAGGAGGTGCAGGGCATCATCGGCACGATGACCTCGGCCAACCTGCTCATGCGCGTGAAGCATGGGCACTACGGCGTGACGGACCCGTTTGTGGAAAAAGCCTGGATGAACCGGCTGCAGGCCGACCAGCTGCTGCGCGCCAGCCCTGCTGGCGAAACGCCCCGGCTGGGGACAGAAAAAGGAAACTGAGCGCCTCAGCCCTTGGCAGCGGGCGGGTCGGGCAGCAGGCAGGCCTCGGCCACCTGCAGGTTGTTGTCGCGGGCGAAGTTGATGACGAAGTCCCAGGCCATGGGTTCGTGCCCCTGCAGGTCGCGGTGGACCACCACACATTTCACGCCATTGAGCGTGGTGGGAATGCACCAGGGCGAGTAGCTCAGGTGGCTACCGGGCCGCGCACCACCAGGGCGAAAGCTGCTCATCACCCCGGCCAGCCGCTCGGCCCAGTCACTGGGCCGAAAGGTTTTCCCGTCATGGGTGATGCCCTGAATGAAAACTTCTTTGGAGGAGGGGAAAACCATCGGGGATTGGAGTGGTAGTGAGCGCGCCAGACACAGGATCACTGCATGCTGCACCGCAGCGCGTATTCTAACTCTTATATAAGAGCTACCCCTCTAATCCATCGCCAGCACCGGGAATCTGGCGCAAATCCCTGGTAACAGCCTGCATTGCAGTAATGCGCAATCGTCAACAGACGATTACAGTGCGCGCCCTAGAATCGTGCTTCGTTTTTTGCCACCGTACCGTCTGGAGATTCCCGCATGACCGCTTTCATCGAAGCCGCTTCGCCCCACGTGATGAACACCTACGGCCGCGTGCCGATCGCGCTGGAACGTGGCCAGGGCTGCCGCGTGTGGGATGTGAACGGCAAGGAATACATCGACGGCCTGGGCGGCATCGCCGTGAACACGCTGGGCCACAACCACCCCAAGCTGGTGCCCGCGCTGCAGGACCAGATCGCCAAGCTGATCCACACCTCCAACTACTACCACGTGCCGTTGCAGGAGAAGCTCGCCACCAAGCTGGTGGAGCTGTCGGGCATGCAGAACGTGTTCTTCTGCAACTCGGGCCTGGAGGCCAACGAGGCGGCCCTGAAGATCGCCCGCAAGTTCGGCGTGGACAAAGGCATCGCCAAGCCCGAGATCGTTGTCTATGAAAAGGCCTTCCACGGCCGCTCCATCGCCACCATGTCGGCCACGGGCAACCCCAAGATCCACAGCGGCTTTGGCCCGCTGGTAGAGGGCTTTGTGCGTGTGCCGATGAATGACATTGAAGCCATCAAGCAGGCCACCGAAGGCAACCCCAACGTGGTCGCCGTGTTCTTCGAAACCATCCAGGGCGAAGGCGGCATCAACGCCATGCGCATCGAATACCTGCAGCAGCTGCGCAAGCTCTGCGACGAGCGCGGTTGGCTCATGATGATCGACGAAGTGCAGTGCGGCATGGGCCGCACCGGCAAGTGGTTTGCCCACCAGTGGGCCGGCATCGTGCCCGACGTGATGCCCCTGGCCAAGGGCCTGGGCTCGGGCGTGCCGATTGGCGCTGTGGTGGCGGGCCCCAAGGCCGCCAGCGTGCTGCAGCCCGGCAACCATGGCACCACCTTCGGCGGCAACCCGCTGGCCATGCGCGCTGGTGTCGAGACCATCCGCATCATGGAAGAAGACGGCCTGCTGCACAATGCAGCCCAGGCGGGCGACCACCTGCGGGCCGCCCTGACGCGCGAGCTGGGCAGCCTGCCGGGCGTGAAGGAAATCCGCGGCCAGGGCCTGATGCTGGGCATTGAGCTGAACAAGCCCTGCGGTGCCCTGATCGGCCGCGCGGCCGAAGCGGGCCTCTTGCTGTCGGTCACGGCCGACAGCGTGATCCGCCTGGTGCCGCCGCTGATCCTCACCACCGCCGAGGCCGACGAGATCGTCGCCATACTGACCCCGCTGGTCAAAGCCATCCTGGCTGAATGAAGCAAAGCAAGATTGTCATGACGACGCTGAAACATTACCTGCAGTTCACCGACCTCAACGCCGACGAATACACCTACCTGTTCGAGCGCGCCGCGCTCATCAAGAAGAAGTTCAAGGCCTACGAAAAGCACCACCCGCTGGTGGACCGCACGCTGGCCATGATCTTCGAGAAAGCCAGCACCCGCACGCGCGTGAGCTTCGAGGCGGGCATGTACCAGCTCGGCGGCTCGGTGGTGCACCTGACCACGGGCGACAGCCAGCTGGGCCGCGCCGAGCCGATTGAAGATAGCGCCAAGGTCATCAGCCGCATGACCGACCTGGTGATGATCCGCACCTACGAGCAGGCCAAGATCGAGCGCTTTGCCGCCAACTCGCGTGTGCCCGTCATCAACGGTCTGACCAACGAGTACCACCCCTGCCAGATCCTGGCGGACATCTTCACCTACATCGAGCACCGGGGTTCCATCAAAGGCAAGACGGTGGCCTGGGTGGGCGACGGCAACAACATGGCCAACACCTGGCTGCAGGCCGCGTCGCTGCTGGGCTTCAAGGTGCATGTGAGCACACCGCGTGGCTATGAAGTGGACGAAAAATTGGCCGCTGGCGCGCACGGTATCAGCGCTGATAGCTATCAATTCTTTAGCAACCCCATGGAAGCCTGCCGGGGCGCCGACCTGGTCACCACCGACGTGTGGACCAGCATGGGCTACGAAGCCGAGAACGAAGCGCGCAAGAAGGCCTTTGCCGACTGGTGCGTGGACACCGAAATGATGGCCGCCGCCCAACCCGACGCCCTCTTCATGCACTGCCTGCCCGCGCACCGGGGCGAAGAGGTCGAGGCCGACGTGATCGACGGGCCGCAGTCGGTGGTGTGGGATGAGGCAGAGAACCGCATGCACGTACAAAAAGCACTGATGGAATATCTGCTTCTGGGCAAGCTGGCCTGACAGCCCCATGCCCTGGCGCCGCCAGCCCGTTCACAGCGCCGAATTGCTGGCGCACTGGCAGGACCTGGGCCAAGCACTGGGGCGCGACACGCCAGCCTGGCGAGCCGAGGGCCGGCGCCTGCTGCGCAGCTGGGCCCGCTGGCCCCGGGCCTACCACGACACCACGCACCTGTGGGCCTGCCTGCGGCACCTGCAGGCGGTGCTGGATCAGCAACCCGGCGCACTCCACAACCCCCATGCCGTCGCCTTGGCCCTCTGGTACCACGACGCCATCTACTGGCCGTGGAGCGGGCACAACGAGGCGCGCAGCGCCGACTGGGCGCGCCAGTTCCTGCTCAGCCAAGGGCTCCCCACCACGCTGGCCGAGGCCGTGCACCAGCATGTGATGGACACCCGCCACACCCCCGGCCCGCTCACGGGCGACGCGTTGTGGGTGGTGGACATCGACCTGGCCATCCTCGGCCAGAGCGATGCGGTGTACCGCCAGTTCGAGCGCAATGTACGGCGCGAATATTTCTTTGTGCGCTGGCCGCGCTATGTGGAGGGGCGCAGCGCCGTGCTGAAGGGTTTCCTGGACCGCCCGCAGATCTACGGCACGGGCTACTTTGCGCAGCGCTATGAAGCGCAGGCACGCGCCAATCTGCAGCAGGCGCTGCACGCGCTGGGCGAAGGCAGGCTGCACCAGTAGCAGGCCCCAAAGGTGCGGACTTTTATGAAGAAAAACAGGCCTTACCGCGCATCCATAAGGCGCGAATAGCTATTAAATATATAGCAAACTCTACGCCACGGGCCTGCGCGGTGCTGGCATGGCCATCGGCTTTTCGGCGCCCGCCTCGGGCGGCACACCGCAGCTGCCACAACTGCTGCACCCACCATCGCCCCCGCCACAGCCGGGCGACTGGACCAGCCCCGGGTGGACCTTGCCCAACCCTTGGCGCCAGCGAGCGGGCAGATAACGCCACAGCACATAGAGCGCTGCAGCGGCGACGATCAGACCAACGATGAATTGCTGGGCCATAAGCACCTTTCCCCTCAGCCGCCGCCCAGCACCAGCGCCACGCGGTAGGTCACAAAGCTGGCGGCATACGCCATGGCAAACAGGTACACCACCATGAGCAGCGGGTAGCGCCAGCCATTGGTCTCGCGCCGCACGGCGGCAATGGTGGAGATGCACTGGGGCGCAAACACATACCAAGCCATCAGCGACAGCGCCGTGGCCAGCGACCACGAGCCTGCCACCAGCGCCCCTAACTGGTTGGCCGCCTCGTCGCCCGTGGCAGACAGGGCATACACCGTGCCCAGCGCGCTCACCGCCACCTCGCGCGCCGCCATGCCGGGCACCAGGGCGATGGCGATCTGCCAGTTGAAGCCAATCGGCGCCACGATCACCTCCAGCCACCGGCCCAACTGGCCCGCATAGCTGTAGGTGATGGCCGCCTGGGTGGCGCCTTCCGGCGCGCCGGGGTAGGTGGACAAAAACCACAGCAGTACGGTGACGGCCAGGATGATGCCGCCCACGCGCTTGATGAAAATCATCGCCCGCTCGTACAGGCCAAACGCCAGGCCCCGCACGCTGGGCCAGCGGTAGGCGGGCAGCTCCATCATCAGCGGCGTGGCCCGTGTGTCGCTGCGCGCGAGTTTAGCCACCGCCGCCACGGCCATGGCACTCACGATGCCCGCCACATACAGGCCAAACAACACCACCCCTTGCAGGTTGAAAACACCCGCCACCGTGCGCTCGGGGATGAAGGCCGCAATCAGCAGCGCATACACCGGCAGGCGCGCCGAGCAGGTCATGAGCGGGGCGATCATGATGGTCACCAGCCGGTCGCGCCAGTGGGTGATCGAGCGTGTGGCCATCACGCCCGGCACGGCACAGGCAAAGCTCGACAGCAGCGGGATGAACGAGCGCCCCGACAGGCCCACCGTGCCCATCACGCGGTCCAGCAAAAAAGCCGCGCGCGGCAGGTAGCCCGAGTCTTCGAGCGCCAGGATGAACAGGAACAGAAACAGAATCTGCGGCAAGAACACCAGCACCCCGCCCGCGCCCGCCAGCACCCCATCGGTCAGCAAACTGCGCAAGGGGCCGTCGGCCATGTGGGTGTTGATAAGCGCCGCCATCCAGGCCATCCCGTCCTCGATCCACGACTTGGGCAGCTCGGCCCAGCTGAACACCGCCTGGAACATCAGAAACAGCGTGGCCGCCAGGATCAGCAGGCCCCAGACCGGGTGCAGCACCACCGCATCGATGCGGTCGTCGGCGCGCAGGCTCACCACGGGCACACGCACGGCCCGATCCAGAATGCGCCGCACATCCTGGTGCGTGCGGATGACGTCGTTCTGCGCGTCCAGATCCGCTGCATCCAGCCGCGCCGCCGCATCGGGTGCCACCACCGGGCGCTCCAGCTGCTGCAGTTTCGCGCCGTCCAGCCACTGCACCAGCTCCTGGGCGCCATCCCTGCGCACCCCCACGGTGGCCAGCACCGGCATGCCCAGCTCACGCGCCAGCGCCTCGCGGTCGATCTCTATGCCCTGGCGCCGGGCTACGTCCATCATGTTGAGCACCAGCACCATGGGCAGGCCCAGGGCCCGGGCCTCCAGCACCAGGCGCAGGTTCAGGCGCAGGTGGGTGGCATCGGTCACGCACACCAGCACGTCGGGCACGGGCTCACCCGCGCGCCGCCCGCGCACGATGTCGCGGGTGATGGCCTCGTCCGCGCTGTGCGCGTGCAGGCTGTAGGCGCCGGGCAGGTCCAGCACCCGCACGCTGCGGCCCGCAGCGGTCTGCAGCAGGCCCTCCTTGCGCTCCACCGTCACGCCCGCGTAGTTGGCCACCTTCTGGCGCGCGCCGGTGAGCAGGTTGAACAGCGCGGTCTTGCCGCAGTTGGGGTTGCCCAGCAGCGCAATGCGCAAGGGGGCATCAGCGGCGGAGGGCTGCATAGTGGCCTGGGCGCTCATGCCAGCTCCTTGGCAGGCACGGTGGCGTCATCCAAAGGCTGCACCTGCACCATCGAGGCCTCCTGGCGGCGCAGCGCAAACGTGGCCTGCCCCACCCGAACGGCGATGGGGTCGCCACCCCAGCCGCCGCGCGCGACCACTTGCACGGTTTCACCGGGCAGAAAGCCGATCTCCAACAAGCGCAGCAGCATGCTGTGCTCCTGCGCGTCCCGCGCGGGCAACAAGCCCGTGACCCGGCCCAAGGCACGGCGAGGCAATTGGTCCAGCCGCGAGGACAGGTTCTGCTGCGTAGGAAGATGCAACCGCGCTGCAGCGCCATCGTCCATGGTTTTCATGGTGACTGGTCTTGATACAAATAATATTGATTCTCATTCTATAGATATCTGTATCGTGCTGGTTGCCGTCTCACTCTCTCCTTGATGCAGCGCAAGCTGCGGTACCAGCTGCCCTCCCCGGGTGGTCAGTCACATCGCTCAAACCGCTTGCACTCCGCAGTGACGCGAATGGACGTGAGCGTGTTTTCGTCGTCGATGTGTAGGGCAGTGAACTGGACCCAGGCTCCCTGCGGAATGCCGCGCAACAGGGCGGGGTTGACCACCCGAAAGGTCTGGATAGTGAACGGCAGCTTGGCGCGGGGCAGCAGCTTCAGCCGCACATAGGTGACGTTGCCGCCCGCATCCGCCTCCATAGACACCAGCCGAGCCCGCGTATAGACCGGAGCTGCCGCAGACACGCCCGGGGCGCCCTGCGCTGCGGGGGCAGCCGATGCAGTAACGGCACTCGCTGGCGGGAAGCCGCAGAACGCCCCCGTCACAAGCAGCACCGCGAGCTGGCCAGAGGCGCCTACAAGCCCCTTACCTACTTTCATGCCGACCTTTCTCGTTTGCTAGGCGGCATGAGTGCAAAACCGGACGCATGCTCACCGCCCCAACATCAAAACTGCGTCCCTACGGTCAGGTAGACGCGCGGCGTCCACTGCATGCTGCTGCGGCTGACCACCGGCACCGCGCCCGAAGCATCCACGCGATCTCGGCGGAAGCGCGCGTCGCCCACGTTGTACACGCCCAGCCGCCAATATCCCAGTCCGCGTACCAGCTGCCCCACATAGAAGTCCAGCATGGCGCTCGCGTGGTTTTGGCCGGTGAGTGTGGCGTTGATGTCCTGGTCGGCGCGCCCCGTCATGGTCAACGTGGCGCCGCCATACCAGCCGCCGGTGCGCGGCATGGGTTTGGCAACGGTCAGCGTGGCCACATAGCGTGCCTGCCCGGGAATGCGCCGCCCTTCATTGGGCCCGCTGGTCATACGCGACTGCAACAGGCTGGCGTTGGCCGACAGCGTACAGTCGCGCCCCAGGCCCAGCCACGCCAATCCAGTGCGGGCATCGGCCTCCAGGCCCCAGACCAGCGCGTCGCCCACGTTCGCACGTTGCTCCACCCATCGCGATCCGTTCAATGCCAGCGTGGGCGCCAGCACATCGCTCATCTGCCGCACAAACAGGTTCAGGCCTGCGTGGCCGCTGGCTAGGCGCCGCTCGAAGCCGGTGTCCAGCGTCCAGGCCACCTGCGGGCGCAGGTTGGGGTTGCCGATGGTGTCGGGGTTGCCCAGGCTGTTGCTGCCCTGACTGGGGATGACCCGGTCCACCAAGTCCCACACGCGCGGCAGCTGGGTGACGCGAGCGAGGTTCACACGCCACTGTAGGTCGTCGGACAGCGGCGTGCGGGTGTGCATCGATGGCTGGAGGATGTTCCACTGCTTGCTGCCCGCCACTGCAGAGCTTCCCCCGTTCAGCTCCACACGCTCGCCGCGCAGGCCCAGCGTGAGCGTGGTGCTGGCCGGCAGCTCCCATTCGTTCTGCCCCCAGACCACCCACCGGCGGATGCCAGCGTCCAGGCCCGAGTTCACCGGCAGGGCGCCGCTCGCGGTGGTGCTGACGAAGAGTTTGCGGTCTTCAAATTGCGCCCCGGCACTCCACAGCAGTGCATCGGCCGTGCCGGTGAGCTTGCTGCTGAGGCTCCACACGTCCTCTCGCCGGTCGTCCACAAAGCTGTAGCTGTCGGTGACCACTGCACCGCCCGCGCCAATGTTGCGCAACAGATCTCCCCTGCGGTCCACGGTGTCGCTGGCCCGGCTGGCGGTCAGCGTGGTTTCGAGTTTGCTGGTAGCAAAGCGGTGCGTCCAGTCGGCGGCTGCTTGCAGATAGCGACGGTCGTACTGGTGCGACTCCTGCGAGTTCAGGGCATATGTGCCATCGCCACTGCCCACGCTGTCGGCTGTGCCGCCAAAGTCAGCCTTGCTGAGGGTTGCCCGCAGCGTCACCTGGTCTGCCGCCCCCAGCTTCCCGCTGATGCGCGGCACCAGCGCGTAGTCGGTGCGCTTGTAGCGGGCGCTGGTGTCGGACTGCGCCACGTCAGCCCCGTCACGCTGCGTGCTGCGGTGCATGTCTGAACCCAGCAGCAGGCCTGTTGCAGACGCAGCGACGAAGTACGACCAGGGCTGGCTGGCCTCCGCTTCGCGAGGCTCGTCGGCGCCCGTGGAAGTTGGCCCCAAGGGGCCGGTGCGCGAGAAAAACGCCTGCCCCGCATTGCGGCCCCACACGTGGTTGTCGGTCAGGCGCAGCGTGGTTTCACGCTTCACGGTGGCCTGGCGCAACACGATGTTGAGCGTGCCGCCCGTGGCGCCCGAGAACTCTGCGCTTGGCGCGCGCACCACCTCGATGCGTTCGATCAGCTCGGGCGGCAGCTGGTCAATGGGCAGCTGCGTGCGCTTGCCGCCCACGCGCTGGCCATCGATGAGCAACTGCGTGGCACCGCGCTCCATGCCGCGCATGCGGATCTCCACGCTGCCGTCAGCACTTGGCGTCACCTGCACGCCTGGCAGCTGGCGCAGAACATCGGCCACCGAGAACGCGCCCATTTGCTCGATGTCGCTGCGGTCCACCACCACCAGCGACCCGGCTGCAAAAAAACGCTGCTCCAACGACCTGCGTGCCGTGACCGTGACGCCATCAAGCGATGGCGTAGCGCCGCCCGTTCCCTCCGGCGTACCCTGCGCCCATGACGAACTCCCTGCCGCAGAGGCCAAGCACGTCGCCCAGATGGCAATGCGATGGCTGTTGTTTATTGTTTGCTTCATAGATGCCCTCTCTGCGCCAGATTGTCCGAGGGCAAGGCTTAAGCGCAGCCTAAGACCTATGCCTGTGCCCCTGGGTGTCGCTGAACTGCAGCATCCACGCGACAGGTGATTCCGGAGCCAACGCACGCCGCGACTACAGCTTGGGCACCTCCAGCGGTTTGCGGTAAATCGTGTTGCGCTTGACCACCTGAAAGCCGCAGTCCGCGTACACGCGATTCGCGCCCGTCAGGTTCTCGCCATCCACTGCCAGTGCCGACTCGGCCATCCCTTCGTCGGCCAACAGGCGCAGGCTGCGGGCGATCAATGCCCTTGCCAGACCGCGCCTGCGCCACTTGCGGCCCACGCTGATGAACTCGGTGTAGCCCCGGCGGCGGGACAGATTGCGGCTCTCGTCCTCGTTGATATACGTGCGGACCTGGCCTGCGACTTCATCGCCATCCCATGCCACTTGCCAGCGCGCGGGCTGAAACATTCGGCTCTCCAGCCAGGTGTCGTAGTCGCGTGGCAACGGCGGTGCCATGCCCCAGTGGTCTTCAAACGCGGTGTGGTGCGCTTCCCAAATGGCGCGGTAGTGCTCGGGCTCGACGGGCCGCAACTCCAACCCTTGCGGCACGGGAAAGTCCGGCGCGGCATGCAGTTCTGTGTTCAGCATTTCGAAGAAGTACCGCATTGGCGCATAGCCACTGGCCTGCAGCAGTTTCGCGCGCGCTTCCTCGCCTTGCTGCACATAGGCATGGTGCACGTGCGGGCCGTCCAGGTGCGGCGCGGCCACGGTGTGGTGCCGCTGCTCGATCCAACCCTGCAGCACACGGCCAATGCCGCGACCGCGCCAACGCCCTGGAACAAAACCGATTTGCGCGTGCAGCGTCAACCCGTCGGCCTGCGTGAATCGCCAGCAACGGCCATAGGCGACCAGTTCGCCATCCAGCTCGGCCATGATTGCGTCGTGATACGGATCACAGTTGGTGAAGGCGGCGTAGTCGCGTGCCAGGTCTTCGGGCGCGCGGCGTGCGAGCACCCCGTCGGCATCAAAGCTGGCATTGGCCACCTCGGCCATGGCCGGGAAGTCCGACGGGCCGCGAAACGGCCGCAGTACCAGCCCTGAAGGGGCCGACACATTCGTCATCGATTTGTCATCACCCACAAGAGCATCCTCCCCAGCTTCTTCCATTCATTCTTCTTCTCCCTCAAACGTCGGTGCGCGAGTCACGTTGGGCTGCGCCCGCTGACATTGTGCAAACCACAGCCTTAACGCCAGCCAAAGACACCGCTTCAGACAACGCCCCGCAGGCTTTGCACCCGCCACAATCGCACCCCATGCACATTCTGCTCATCGAAGACGATCTGGACCTGGGCCGCGCGCTGCAGTCCGCGCTGAAGGTGGAGGGCCTGACCAGCGAATGGCTGCGCCGCGCCGTGGATGCCCCGGCCACTGTCGATGCCACCACCATCGACTGCGTGCTGCTGGACCTGACGCTGCCCGACGGCAGC
This sequence comes from Acidovorax sp. Q11, assembly GCF_054950075.1. Taxonomy (NCBI): domain Bacteria; kingdom Pseudomonadati; phylum Pseudomonadota; class Betaproteobacteria; order Burkholderiales; family Comamonadaceae; genus Acidovorax; species Acidovorax sp. Q11. The sequence continues at coordinate 59,863 of NZ_JBUDZG010000021.1, forward strand.
GGCTTCGACCTGCTGGCACGCTGGCGGGCGCAGGGCGAGCAGGTGCCCATCATCGTGATCACCGCGCGCTCGGCGGTGGAAGACCGGCTGGCCGGGCTGGATGGCGGGGCCGATGATTTCGTGGTCAAGCCTTTTGCCACGGCCGAGTTGCTCTCGCGCATCCGCGCCGTGCTGCGCCGCAGCGCCCGCCAGGCCAGCGAGCGCTGGGTGCTGGGCGAGCTGGTGATCGAGCCGCGGCGCCATGCCGTGCAGCGCAATGGCACGGTGCTGGATGTGTCACCGCGCGAGTTCCAGCTGCTGCTGGAGCTGGCGCGCGAGCCGGGCGTGGTGGTGTCCAAAAGCCTGCTCTCGCAGCGGCTGGACCCGCTGGGCGAGCCCGTGGACTTTGGCGCCATCGAAGTGCATGTGTCCAACCTGCGTCGCAAGATCGGTGCGGAGCTGATCCGCACGGTGCGCGGCGTGGGCTATTTGCTGCAGGCATGAGCACCGCCAGGCACTCTCTGCGCGCGGCCTGGGCCTGGCTGGCCGAGCCCACGCTGATGCGCCGCAGCGTGGCCTCGGTCCTGGTCGCGTTTGTGGTGGTGTGGGGGGTGCTGCTGGGCTACAACTTCGTCAACTACAAACACGCCATCACCCGCGACCCGGGCCTGATGAAGTACGGCGACGCGGTGCTGGACTCGCTGGCCCCGGTTTCCGACCCCGCGCACGCCGCCACAGCCATTGCCGCCACCGACCACTGGACCAATGTCCGCCGCCGCCAGGTGGGCCTGCTGCCCGGGGTGCAGATGCACGAGCTGCTGGATGCGGCATCGGGCCAGCGCGTGTTTGCATCGCCGGGGCTGCAGAACGTCGTCTTGCCGCCCGCCACGCCACAAGCAGAACCGGTTATCCGGGAAGCCGCCCTGCAGGGCCGGTCGTTCCGCATCTACACCGGCCGCAATGCGCGCTGGGTGCTGCGCGTGTTCGAGACCAAGCGCACCGACTCCAACTTCCTGCAGTACAACGGCCGCGCCCTGCTGCCCTACCTGCTACTGGCATCGCCCTTTGTATTGCTCGCCGTGTGGCTCTCGGTGAGCAACGGCCTGCGGCCGCTGCAGCAACTGGCCAACCGCATCGCCCAGCGTGGCCAGGACGACCTGCAATCGGTAGGCTTCAACGCTCGCCACCGCGAACTCAAGCCCCTGGAGCAGTCGCTGGACCACCTCTTCGCCCAGTTGCGGCAAAAGGTGGAGCGCGAGCGCGCCTTTGTGCAGGACGCCGCGCACGAAATCCGCACGCCGCTGGCCGTGATCACCGCCCAGGCCCATGTGATGGCCCGCTCGCCCATCGAAGAGGAACGCATGCAAGCCCAGGCCCACCTGGAGCAGGCCATCGCCCGCACCTCGCACCTGGCGCAGCAGCTGCTGGACCTGGCCGCGCTGGACGACGCCCAGCGCCCCGCCCCGCGCGACCTGGACGTGGCGCAGTGGCTGCGCGGCGCGCTGGCCCAGGCCGTGCCTGACGCGATGGCACGGCAGATCGAGCTGTCGCTGGACGCGCCCGACACCTTGCCCGCCCGGCTGGACCTGCCCGCGCTCGAATCCATCGCCCACAACCTCATCGACAACGCGCTGCGCTACACGCCCCACGGTGGCAGCGTGGCGGTGGCACTGTGGCGCGAGGGCACGGCGCTGCACCTGTCGGTGCAGGACGACGGGCCGGGCATCGCGGCCACCGAGCAAACGCATGTGTTCGAGCGCTTCTACCGGGGCCTGGGCCATGCCGCCAACGGCTCGGGACTGGGCCTGGCCATCGTGCGGCAGGCGGTGCTGCGCATGGGCGGGCAGGTGCAGATCGGTGCGGGCCTGAACGGCCGGGGCGTGGGTTTTTTCGTTAGCATTCCGCTCCCCCACAGCGCCTGATGGCTCCGCCGCAGGCCCACAGCCCGTCCTGCATGTCCGACGCCGCCACCACCGCCGATTCCGCCCACCCGTGCCTGAGCTGCGGCGCCTGCTGCGCCAGCTTTCGCGTGGACTTTGCCGTGTATGAAATGCAGGCGATGGGCGGCACGGTGCCCGACGGTCTGGCCCTGGATGTGAACGGCAGCACCTGCCGCATGCGGGGCACAGAGCAAGTGCCCATCCGCTGCGCCTCGCTGACCGGCCAGGTGGGCCAGCAGGTGACGTGCAGCATCTACGAACTGCGCCCCGCGCCCTGCCGCGAGTTCTCGGCGGGCGACTACGCCTGCCACAAGGCGCGTGCGCGGCACGGGCTGGCGCCGCTGGCGGTAGGCACCGGCTTGTGAAGTGACACCCTCCAGCAGCCGGGCTACAGCCGCATCAAAGTAGTTTAGGCTTCAACAAAAAATCGACCAGGTGTTGGAAATAACCGACACCACGGGTTTTTCGGGACATGCAAACTTTGTCCCATGTCAACGCCTTCCTCCCCCACCGCCCGCCGGCTCTGGGACATCTCGCCGCCCGTGCACGCGGGCAGCCCCGTGTTCCCCGGCGACACGGCCTACAGCCAGCAGTGGTGCGCCACCATTGGCCCCGGCTGCCCGGTCAACGTGAGCGCGATCACGATGTCGCCCCATGTGGGCGCCCACGCCGATGCACCGCTGCATTACGACGCACAGGGCGCCACCATTGGCGACGTGTCGCTCGACGCCTTTCTGGGCCCCTGCCGCGTGATCCACGCCATTGGCTGCGGGCCGCTCATCACCTGGCAGCACATTGCCCACGCGGTGAACGGCACCCTGCCGCAGCGCGTGCTGGTGCGCACCTATGAACACATGCCTGTGGACCGCTGGGATGGCCAGCTGGCCGCCTATGCGCCCGGCACCATCGAACGCCTGGCCGACCTGGGCGTGCTGCTGGTGGGCATCGACACCGCCAGCATCGACCCGGCCGACAGCAAGACACTGGAGAGCCACCAAGTCATCCGCCGCCGGGGCCTGCGCGTGCTCGAAAACCTGGTGCTCGACGCCGTGCCCGAGGGCGACTACGAACTCATCGCACTGCCACTCAAGCTGACCACGGCCGACGCGTCGCCCGTGCGCGCCGTGCTGCGGGCGCTGTAGCCCAGAAATTTCAGGCATTTTTGGCCGTCACCGCTCGCCCATCATGCCCTAGCAGCTATCAAAACAGAAGCAAACCACCTTGAACACCATGACCACCACCTTGCAAGACTGCCGCGCGCTCGACGCGCAAGACCCCCTCGCGCCGCTGCGCGGCCACTTCGCCCTGCCCCCGGGCGTGATCTACCTGGACGGCAATTCGCTGGGCGTAGCCCCCAAGGCCGCTGCCGCGCGCGTGGCCGATGTGGTCACCCGCGAATGGGGCACAGACCTCATCAAATCGTGGAACACCGCCAGCTGGTTTGACCTGCCCCAGCGCCTGGGCAACCAGCTCGCCCCGCTGATCGGCGCGGGCAAAGATGAAGTGGTGTGCACCGACAGCACCTCCATCAACCTCTACAAGGTGCTGAGCGCAGCGCTCAACATCGCCCGCGAAGACAGCCCCGCGCGCAAGCGCATCGTGAGCGAGCGCAGCAACTTCCCCACCGACCTCTACATTGCTGAAGGCCTGTGCAAGGAGCGCGGCCTGGAGCTGGTGCTGGTGGAGCCTGAAGAGATCACCGCAGCACTGACCAGCGACGTGGCTGTACTGATGCTCACCCACGTGAACTACCGCACCGGCGCCATGCACGACATGACTGCCATCACCGCCGCCGCGCACGCCCAGGGCATCTTGTGCGTGTGGGACCTGGCGCACAGCGCGGGCGCGGTGCCGGTCGATCTGAACGGCGCAGGCGCAGATTTCTCGATTGGCTGCGGCTACAAATATTTGAACGGCGGCCCGGGCGCCCCGGCCTTCGTGTGGGTGCACCCGCGCCATGCCAGCCGCTTCTGGCAGCCGCTGTCCGGCTGGTGGGGCCATGCCGCACCGTTTGCCTTCACCCCAGACTATCAGCCCGCCCCGGGCATCACGCGCTACCTGTGTGGCACGCAGCCCATCATCAGTTTGTCGGCCCTGCAATGCGGGCTGGATGTGTTCACCGCCGCACAAAGCCTGGGCGGCATGGCCGCGCTGCGCGCCAAGTCGCTGGCGCTCACTGACCTGTTCATCCAACTGGTGGAGGAGCGCTGCGCAGGCCACGGCCTGGGCCTGGCCACGCCGCGCGAGCATGCCCAGCGCGGCTCACAGGTGTGCCTGACACGCGACGAAGGCGCGGGCGTGAACGGCCAGGGCAGCGGCGCCTACGCCATCGTGCAGGCGCTGATTGCGCGCGGCGTTATCGGCGACTTCCGCAAGGGTGACGGCGGCACGGGCCGCCACAAGGACATCCTGCGGTTTGGCTTTACGCCGCTGTACCTGGGCTTTGAAGACGTGTGGAACGCTGTGGAGCACCTGCGCCAAGTGCTGGAGAGCGGCGAGTGGCAAAAGGCCGAGTTCAACCAGACGCACGCCGTCACCTGATCGGAAAGGCAAACCACCATGTGCCCTTTCTCGCAAACCCCTGCCGATGGCAACAGCCCGGCATCTGCCGCCCTGCCCGAATCCATCGTGCACGAAGAGCGCGCCCAGCTCGACTTCAGCAAGTCCATGAGCTATGGCGACTACCTGCAGCTCGACGCCATCCTCACCGCGCAAAAGCCGCTGTCGCCCGCGCACGACGAGATGCTGTTCATCGTGCAGCACCAGACGAGCGAGCTGTGGATGAAGCTCATGCTGCACGAGCTGCGCGCGGCCATCGGCCACATTGCGCGCGATGAGCTGCCGCCCGCCTTCAAGATGCTGGCGCGCGTGAGCAAGATCATGGAGCAGCTGGTGCACGCCTGGGACGTGCTGGCCACCATGACACCGCCCGAGTACAGCGCCATGCGGCCGTACCTGGGCCAATCCAGCGGCTTCCAGAGTTACCAGTACCGCTGCATCGAGTTTTCGATGGGCAACAAGAACCGCGCCATGCTCAAGCCCCACGAGCACCGCGCTGACCTGCTGGCCCAGGTGCAAGCCGCGTACGAGGCACCGTCGCTGTACGACGAGGCCCTGCGGCTGCTGGCGCGGCGCGGTCTGGCCGTGCCCGCGAGCCACACCGAGCGCGACTGGACACAGCCCTATGTGGAAAACGACGCGGTAGAGCAGGCCTGGCTCACCGTGTACCGCAACCCCGAAAAGCACTGGGACCTGTACCAGCTGGGCGAGGAGTTGACCGACCTGGAAGACGCCTTCCGCCTCTGGCGCTTCCGCCACGTGACCACGGTGGAGCGCGTGATCGGATTCAAGCGTGGCACGGGCGGCACGGGCGGGGTGAGCTACCTGCGCAAGATGCTGGACGTGGTGCTGTTCCCGGAGATCTGGAAGCTGCGCACCGATCTGTAAGCAATTAAGCTGCCCCAAAAAACAGGCCTGTTCACCACTCTGGTGAACAGGCCTTCTAACTGCTGCCTGCGCACTACAGGAAAGCGCTGGCAGCTATGGTTTTTTTAGTTCTCTCCCTGAGTCGCAACCGGCAGCGTTTCAGTCTCCGGCTCTGGCGAACACCTGGCCGCCCGAGAGCTGGTAGGCCACGTGGTCCACCTGCAAGCTGCGCTCGTTGGCAATGTCAAAGCGGCTGTACAGCCCGGGCGTGTCGCCGTTCAGGATGGCGGTGGACACCACCATGGAGCGCTGGGCCAGCGCGCCGGTGGTGGTGTTCACCTCCAGCCGCAAGGCGCCCTGGTAGCCGCGCACGGGCGGGGGCATGCCTACGCCCGTGGGCGCTTGGTAAACGCGGGCGGGGAACGCCACGCGCACCTTGCCATCCGCCGCCTGCAGGTTGAGCACGGGGCGGGTGCTGTCGAGCGTGGTGATGCTGCCCCGGCCGCCCACCGTCTGCGTGGCCAGCCGCTTGCCTTGCACGGCATTGCGCACGTCAAACACCGCGAGCTGAATGCCATCGGCTACGCCGCCCAGGGCGCTGTCCTTGCCCACGCCCAGCAGCAGGCCGTTCGGCAGCGGCACCAGGTGGTCGGCATGGCCGCCCGCCGCCAGCTCGCCCGCCACCGTGGGGTTGGCGGGGTTGGCCAGGTCCAGCACCCACACGGGTTCGGTGGTGGCAAAAGGGGTGGCATAGGCCCGGGTGCCGGCAAAGAACAGGTTGTCGATCTGCTGGTCGCCCCGCGCGGTGCGCAGCTTGATGGGCAGCTTGGCCTGCGGGCTCAGGTGGTTGTCGCGGCCGCTGTCGCGCAGCACGGTCAGCAGCGCGGGGGAGGCCTGCTGGGCCTGGATGGTCACCGGCGGCATGCCACTTTGGCCGGTCTTGCCGGTGAAGGTCAGCACGCGCAAGTCGTTCTGGTACTCGTTCAGGCGCGAGGGCATGCGGCGCAGGTCCCAGCCCAGGTGGCCGTCCACAGCGCCCGAGGCGTCGTAGTCCACCTGCGCGCCACGGAAAGAGAACTTGTGGATGTCGGTGCGGCTGTCGGCCGGAAACACGGCATTGATCACGTCGCCGCCATAGCGGTACTGGCGCGAGCTGGCCACGTACACGCTGCGCACGCCCAGGTGCACGGCTTCGCTGCCACCAGCAAAACAGCGGCTGGTGCGTGCCAGGCTGGACGAGGTGAGGTCAATGGCCGTGATGGACGTGAGCTGCAGCGACAGCGAGGCATTGCCCGCCTGCACCAGGCAGTCGGCCTCGTTCACCAGCGGCTGGGGCTGGCCACCGTCCACACGCAGGGTGGGGATCAGTGCGGCAGTGTTCAGGTCCTTGAGCGCCGTCTGCACGGCCGATGCCGAGGCGCCCGCAGGCACCGTGAAGCGGGTGAGGTCGGGCGACCAGGTGGTGACCAGGTACAGCGTGTTGCCGATCAGGCGGCTGCCCACCAGCAGCCCGTCGATGCGCATCTGCTTGAGTTGCGCGGGCGCCATGTCCTTGCTGATCGCGAACAGGTCGAGCGACAGCATGCGGCTGTATTCGGGCAACACGGTGATGTTGGCGTCGGCCGCAGCCACCACGGGCTGGCGGTCGGCGTACGGGTCTTGCTGCGACAGCACGGCGGCGCGGGTGCCACCGCCCGCCACGTAGAAGCCCTGGGGGATGAACTTGGCGTCCAGCGTGACGCGGCCCACGCTGGCCAGGCTGCCATCGGCGGCGCGGGCCTGGGCGGTCAGGCGCGGCGGCTCGCGGCCGGTGTCGGTGGCAAAGGCGCGGTGCAGGCCATACAGCATGGTGCCCTCGGCATGGATGAGGCCGTCTTCCTCCACCAACGCGCCCGCCAGTGGCGCACCGGTGTGGGTGACCACGCTGCCTGCGCTGCTCAAGCCCCCCACGGTGGGCACGGTGATGGCCGTGCCAGGGTAGCCCAGCGCCACCCGCTGCGCGATCTTGGCCTTGAAGTAGGCCACCAGATCGCCCGACCGCGCCACCTGCAGTCGCGCCTCGTTGGGCGTCTGCGGGTTGCCGCCCTCCCCGCCACCGCAGCCCGCTACAAACGCCGCCGTTGCCACGGCCAGCCATGCGGGCGAGACATAGGACATGCCCGCCACTTTCTTCATCAACCTTCGGTTCGTCATGTGATTTTTCTCCCTGTGGATACCTGTGATCTGCATGGCGGGGTGGAAGCTTGCCCATCCCATCTCGCAGATAAGTGGGATAATATCCCACACAATTTCCACACGTCAACCAGATGACAATCACAGCCTGACCCTGACACCCACCGCGCGCCGGTTCTGTTTTCATGCCTTCCCGCTCTGCCATCGTTCTGGCCTCTGCCCTGCACGTGCTGCGCCCGTTGGCGCGCCTGCTGCTGCGCAACGGCGTGGCCTACCCCGCGTTTGCAGCGGCGATGAAGAAGGTGTTTCTGGACGCCGCGCATGACGAGCTGCAGCGCACAGGTAAAAAGGCCACCGACAGCGCGGTGAGCCTGATGTCGGGCGTGCACCGGCGCGATGTGCGCAACCTGGGCCGCCTGGCCGAACCTGCCGCCGAAGAAGAAGCGGGCGAAACCCCCTTGAACATGGCCAGCCAGGTCGCCGCGCGCTGGCTGAGCCAGACGGATTGCCTGGACGACGAGGGCCAACCCCGCCCCCTGCCCCGCAGCGGCGAGCCCCCGCACTTTGACGGCCTGGTGGCCAGCATCAGCAGCGATGTGCGGCCCCGCGCCGTGCTCGACGAGCTGGTGCGCCTGGGCATGGCCGAAGAAGGCGAGGATGGGCAGATCCGCCTGCTGGCCACGGGCTTTGTGCCGCGCCAGGGCTTTGCCGAGATGGCGCAGCTGATGCAGGAGAACCTGCACGACCACCTGGCCGCCGCCAGCCTGAACCTGCAGGACGAGCACAACTACCTGGAACAGGCCGTGTTCGTGGACCAGCTCAGCGAAGAATCCGCCCACCGCCTGCACGTGGTGGCCGCCAAGGCCTGGCGCCAGGCCTTCAAGACCGTGATGACCGAGGCCCAGGCCCGCTACGACCACGACCAGAAAAACACCCCGCCCGGCGAGCGCAACCGGCGCGCCCGCTTTGGCAGCTACTTCTATGCCGCAGACAAAGATGAACGTCCTTCCTGAACTCTGGGCCCACACGGCCCGGCTCACGGCCCGGCTCATGGCCCGGCTGCTGGCCACAGCCGCCACCTTGCTGGTGCTGGCCGCCTGCGGGCCCGGCACCGGGGGCACGGGCACCGGGCCCATCAACGGTGTGCTTGGCTTCTCGGGCAGTGGCTTCGCCGTTGGCGCCCCTTGCGCGCAGCATTGCGGCAGCACCGAGTTGCGGCTGGAGAACGAGCGGGTGGAGCTGACCGTCACCTGCCGCCACTTTGTGTTCACCGGCCCGTGGGAGATCGATGCCACCGGCCTGGCCGTGCTGAACGGCACCCTGGAAACCACGGAACTGGCCGATGGCCAGGTGCAGACCCGCACCGTGGCCGCCGAGATGCGCCTGCAGTTCAGCGACACCCGCGCCGACAGCAGCCGCGAAGTGGCCGTCACCGTGCGGGATGCCCAGGGCAACCACCTGATTGCGCCCTTGACCCTGGAGCAGCGCCCCGCTGCCACGGCCCCCGAGGCCTGCGCACCGGGCACGCCCTGAAACGGCCTGAAACGGAAAAGGGCCTGCGCAGCCACACTGCGCAGGCCCTTGGAACCTGACCCACCGGCCAGCGGCCGGGAGGTGAAAAGAGAAAGCCCTGTTACTTGATCTCGGCCACCATCATGGAGCGGTTGCTGCGGCACCAGATCGGTGCCAGATGGCCAATCTGGATGGTCAGCTCGTTGCCCTTGCCCAGCACCGTGGTGGGGCCGTTGCTGTAGGCGTAGCCGGTTTCTGCCACCTGCCGGGGCAGCTCCACCGTCCAGCCACTGCGGCGCATCACGCTGCGGCCCTGGTCAGGGTAGAACTGCATTTCGACCTTCTCGCCGTTGCCGCAGGCGTACTGCATGCTGTTGCCGTCTGCCGGAGCGCTGAACGCCTGCATGGCCGGGGGCTGGCTTGCGCAGCCCGACAACAAAAGGGTGGCCAACGCACCCGAACCCAGCAAAACCATCGTCTTCATCGGTCACTCCTGACATCGCGGCGCACCCTGGGGCGCACCCGACAACATCCATCCAACGGTTTGTGGCCACCGGCCACCAGGGCCTGTTCAAAAGCCCCTGCCAGCCACCTAAGCACAAACCTTGCCATTCATCTGGTACCACCCACTGCCTGCGCCATCCTGCTTGCGAGAGACCGAAACCAGCGATTCCAGAGCCGTGAACAACACCCGGCGCAGCACATGACCCCAAGGGTGCCCCAGGCCCCGCAGCCCCGTCATTGGGGTGTTCCCCACATCGAGAGCTGCCTCTAAAGTCTGCCCGCGCCCTGTGGCGCCCTCATGACGGTCGCCCAAGCCCCAGGGCCGGGCTGAATTGATCGCATCAGAAGATCCAATACTGTAAAAAACATTTGATTACAAGCATAGGCGGATCAAAACCTGCAACGCCCGACTGCCTTGGTGGGGTATGGGGACGGGACTGGGACATACCCTAGGAAACCGCTCCACGCCCCCCTGCGCGCCCACCCAGCCGCGCCCCGCCGGTCCCTGGGCGACAGCCCGCTTCACCTGGTGCAGGTAACCTCGCAGAGCCCTGCGGCCGGTGCCCCCGTGCCAGCAGCCACTGACTTCTGCCCTGGAGACACACACCCGTGCCCACCGCCCTGCCCACACCGCCACCCGCCCCGCTTCTTTCATCCCGCGCCGCCTGGGCCATGCTGCTGGCGCTGGTGTCGGGTTTTGCGCTGAGCCAGGCGTTTCGCACCATCACGGCCATCATGGCCACCGGGCTGCGTGCGGAGTTCGGGCTGTCGGCCGAGGCGCTGGGGGTGTTTGCCGGGGCCTTCGCGTTTGCGTTCGGCACCATGCAGCTGTTCATGGGTGTCGGCATCGACCTGTATGGCGTGCGGCGCACGCTGCTGGTGGCCTTCCCGCTCACCATTGCGGGTGCGCTGCTGTCGGCACTCGCGCCCAGCTATGGCGGGGTGCTGCTGGGCCAGGTGCTGACTGGTGTGGGCTGCGCACCCGCCTTTCTGGTGTGCACGGTATTCATTGCGCGCTACTTTCCGGCCAGCCGGTTTGCGATGGTGTCGGGCGTGGCCATGGGCGTGGGTGGGCTGGGCATGCTGTTCACCGGCACACCGCTGGCCTGGCTGGTGCAGCAGTCGTCCTGGCGCATGGGGTTTGGTGTGCTGGCGGGGCTGGCTGCACTGGCCTGGCTGCTGATCTTCTGGAAGGTGCACGAGCCCGCGCAGCCTGCACACAGCACACTGCCGCGCGAATCGGTCGGTGCCGCAGTGCGCGGCTTTGGTGCGCTGTTTTTGCTGCCGCACACGGCCGGCATCATGCTGCTGGGGCTGATGACCTATGCATCGTTCCTCACGCTGCGCGGGTTGTGGCTGGGGCCGCTGCTCATCGAGCGGCATGGCTACAGCCTGGTGGCCAGCGGCAACGTGGCCATGCTCTCGTCGCTGGTGTCGCTGTTCACCCCGGCCTACTTCGGGCGCATCGACCCCGGGCCCGGGCGGCGCAGGCGCTGGCTGGTGGGCTTCACGCTGCTGCTGGCCGGGTTGTTTGTGGCCATCGGCCTGTTGCAGGCCGAATGGCTGGACGTGGCGGGCTCGATTGCCGTGGGCCTGCTGTCGGGCTACATGGTGCTGCAGTACGCCGACGTGCGCTCGTCCTACCCGGCCGCGATGACCGGGCGGGCCATGGCGGTGTTCACGATGGCGCTGTTTCTGGGCGTGGCGCTGATGCAGTGGGTGACGGGCCTGGCCGCCTCGCTGGCCGCCGCGCGGGGGCTGGACCCGTATGTGGCCGTGATGCTGACCATTGCGGGCATGCTGGCGGCAGGCACCATCGCCTTCAGGTGTCTGCCCGCACCGGCCCCTGCGCACTGAGCCGCACATTGCCCCGCGTGTTGCCCGGTGCGTTACCCGGCGGGCACAGGGCCATGCCTGCACCTTGCACGCGCCACCACTGCAGCACGCCAAACACCAGCTCAAACGCGGTAAAGCCCAGCACGATGGCATTGGCCCCATGGGCCACGGCGTAGATCTGCCACGTGGCAAACAAGAAGCGCGCCACACCATCCAGCCGCCCCAGCAGCAGCGAAGGTGCCACGATGCGCGCCACCGACCACACCACCACCACCGAGCCGAGCAGGTTGGCCAGCAGCATGTGGGTGGTGTCAAGCGGGTGCAGCGTGCCGGGCAAGCCGAGTGCCTGGGCCAGCAGGTTCAGCTGAGCGTAGAGCCAGGCAAAGGTCCAGGGCAGGGCAAACGGCCAGGTGACGAGCAGGTCGTACCAGCCGCTGGCACGCACGATGCGCAGATAACGGTCGGAGGGCAAGGCGGGGATGTGCATAACAAGAAACCTCTGTGAATCAATGAGGCCCCGAGCTTCCACCTTGAAGTACGCTTCAGGGTCAAGCACTTTGTGACGTTGTGGAGGGAGCACGCGATGCTGATTGGAGAACTGGCCACGGCTTCGGGCCTGAGCCGCGAGGCGCTGCGGTTTTATGAACAGCAGGGCCTGATCCGCGCGCGGCGCCTGGCCAATGGCTACCGCGACTACCCGCCCGAGGTGGTGACGCTGGTGCAGTACATCCGCACGGCGCAGCAGCTGGGCTTTACGCTGGCCGAGATTGGCGACCGCCTGCCCAGCATCTGGGACGCCCCCGAACCCGGCCCGCTGCTGAACCAGGTGCTGGCCAGCAAGCTGGGCGAGATCGACGCACGCATTGCGGCGCTGCAGGCCCTGCGCCAGACCCTGGCCGAGCGCGTGGCCACCGACTGCCCGCTGCACGCCCGGGGCCTCCACACCGCTTGATCAGATCAGAAATTTGAATAAAAACAGGGCTTACCGCGCGCCCATATTGCCTTAATAGCTATTAAATATATAGCAAACAAAGCGCCTGTGGCCTCATGCCGCAGGCGCAGGCACCACATGCAGCAGCACCGGGTGGTTGCCATAGGCGTCCACCCCTTCGATCTGCACGCCAAAACCCCACAGGCGGGCCACGTGCCGCAGCACCTCCTGGGTGTCGTCGGCCAGCGGGCGGCTCTGGTACTGGGTGTGGCGCAAGGTCAGGCTGCGGTCGCCGCGCAGGTTCACGTTCCACACCTGGATGTTGGGCTCGCGCGTGCCCAGGTCGTACTGCTGCGACAGCATCTGGCGCAGGTTGCGGTAGCCGTTTTCGTCGTGGATCTCGCTGACCACCAGGTCGCCCTGGCTGGCGTCGTCGTGCAGCGCAAACAGTCGCATTTCGCGCATCAGGTGCGGGCTCAGGTACTGGCCGACGAAGCTCTCGTCCTTGAAGTTGCGCATGGCATGGTCGAGCGCAGGCAGCCAGGGCGTGCCCGCGATGTCGGGGAACCAGTGCCGGTCTTCGGCCGTGGGGTTCTGGCAAATGCGCTGGATGTCGCGGTACATGGCAAAGCCCAGCGCATAGGGGTTGATGCCGCTGTAGGCGCGGTGGCCCACAGGCGGCTGAAAGACCACGTTAGTGTGCGAGCCCAGCCATTCGATCATCACGCCGTCGCTCAGGTAGCCCTCGTCATACAGGGTGTTGAGCAGCGTGTAGTGCCAGAAGGTGGCCCAGCCTTCATTCATCACCTGCGTCTGGCGCTGGGGGTAGAAATACTGCGCGATCTTGCGCACGATGCGCACGATCTCGCGCTGCCAGGGCTCCAGCAGGGGCGCGTTCTTCTCGATGAAGTACAGGATGTTCTCCTGCGGCTCCTGCGGAAAGCGGTTGTGTTCCTGCGCCGCATCCTCCTTGCCGGGGCGTGCGGGCAAGGTGCGCCACAGCTCGTTGATCTGCTGCTGGGCATAGGCCTCGCGCTGCGCGCGCTCCAGCCGCTCGCGCGCCAGGTTTTTCTTGGAGGGGCGGCGGTAGCGGTCCACCCCGAAGTTGGCCAGCGCGTGGCACGAGTCGAGCAGGCGCTCCACCTCATCCGCCCCATAGCGCTCCTCGCACTGCGCCACGTAGTCCTTGGCATAGACCAGGTAATCGATGATGCTGGATGCATCGGTCCACATGCGGAACAGGTAGTTGCCCTTGAAGAAGCTGTTGTGCCCATAGGCTGCGTGGGCAATCACCAGCGCCTGCATGGCGGTGGTGTTCTCCTCCATCAGGTAGCTGATGCAGGGGTTGGAGTTGATGACGATCTCATACGCCAGCCCCATGTGCCCGCGCCGGTAGCGCCGCTCGGTGGCCAGAAACTCCTTGCCATAGCTCCAGTGCCGGTAGTTCACCGGCATGCCCACGCTGGAGTAGGCGTCCATCATCTGCTCGGCGGTGATGATTTCGAGCTGGTTGGGGTAGGTGTCGAGGCCAAAACGTGCGGCCGTGGCGGCGATGGCCGCGTGGTAGCGGTCGATCAGGTCGAACGTCCAGTCGCTCGGGTCGGGCAGCGGCTCGGCAGGCCGCGCCCCGGCCGGCAGGGGCTGCTCGGGCACGGCATGGTGGCGGCGCTCGCCCACGGCAGCTGCCTTCCACGGGTTGTCGTGGATGCGGCGCTCCAGCACCGGGTACTGGGCCATATTGCTCATAGCGGCACCCCTTCCTTCTTGAAGAGGTCGCGGAACACAGGGTAGATCTCGCTGGGCTGCGACACCTTGCGCATGGCGCAGTGCGAGAACTGCGGCAGCAGCTGGCTGTATTCATCCCACAGGTTCTGCTCTTCCTCGGCCACCTGCACATAGGCAAAGTAGCGCACCAGCGGCAGGATGCGGTCCACCAGCAGGTTGCGGCAGTTGCCGCTGTCGTTGGTGAAGTTGTCGCCGTCGCTGGCCTGGGCCACGTAGATGTTCCACTCGCCCGTGGGGTAGCGCGCGCGGATGATCTGGTCGAGCAGCACCAGCGCGCTGCTCACCACCGTGCCCCCGCTTTCGGTGGAGTGGAAAAACTGCTCCTCGCTCACCTCGGCGGCCTGGGTGTGGTGGCGGATGAAGACGATGTCGATCTTCTCGTAGTGCCGTGTGAGGAACAGGTACAGCAGGATGAAGAAGCGCTTGGCCAGGTCCTTGCGCGCCTCATCCATGGAGCCCGAGACATCCATCAGGCAGAACATCACCGCCTGGCTGTTGGGCACCGGCACCTGGATGCGGGCGCGAAAGCGCAGGTCGATGGGGTCCAGGTAGGGGATGCGGCCGATGCGCACCTGCAGCGCATCAATGCGGCGCTGCAGCGCGGCCACGGCCTCGCTGGTGCCGTCGTCCTGCGCCAGCAGGGCGTCCAGCTCGGCCTGCAGCACCAGCAGCTCGCGGTGCGCGGACTTGCCCAGCGCAATGCGCCGCCCCAACGCGCCGCGCATGGTGCGCAGCACGGCCAGGTTGTTGGGAATGCCGTCCTGGCTGTAGCCCGCGCGGCGCGACTTCCACAGCGGGTTCTCGCCGATGTGGGTGCGCAGCAGGTGCGGCAACGCCAGGTCTTCAAAGAAGAGCTGCATGAACTCTTCCTTGGTCAGCGTGAAGGTGAAGTCGTCCTCGCCCTCCCCGCCATCGCTGGCCTGCGATCCGCGCCCACTGCCACCCTTGGGCCGGTCGATGCGGTCGCCGCGCACATGCTCCGCATTGCCGGGGTGCACCATGTCGCGGATGCCCCCCTGGCCGTGGTGGAACACGGGCTCGCCGATGTCTTTCTTGGGGATGGTGATGTTCTCGGCCTGCTCGATCTCGCGGATGCCGCGCTGCGAGACAGCGCGGCGCACGCTGTCCGCAATCTGCTCCTTGAAGCGGCGGACAAAACGCTCGCGGTTGCCGACGGACTTGTTCTTGCCTGCGAGCCTGCGGTCGATGATTTGCAATGCCATTTTTCAGCCCTCGTGTGGCCACGACTCTCCGCCACCGCCCGCCCCCTGCCCCCGCGCGGGCAGCCGCGCAAGGGCCGCCCCGCCGCGCTGGCTGCGTCCCCCTTCCCGAATGGCGCAGCCATTCGAGAGAAGGGGGAAGGCGCGCAGCGACTCAGAGGGTTGCACCATATCTAACTGCTTTTGCGCACGCGCAGGTACCACTCACACAGCAGGCGCACCTGCTTGGGCGTGTAGCCCTTGTTCACCATGCGGGTGACAAAATCCTCGTGCTTGCGCGCTTCTTCGGCGCTGGCCTTGGCATTGAAGCTGATCACCGGCAGCAGCTCCTCGGTGTTCGAGAACATCTTCTTCTCGATCACCAGCCGCAGTTTTTCGTAGCTGGTCCAGCTCGGGTTCTTGCCCTGGTTGTTGGCCCGGGCGCGCAGCACGAAGTTGACGATCTCGTTGCGGAAGTCCTTGGGGTTGGCGATGCCTGCGGGTTTTTCAATCTTCTCCAGCTCGGCATTGAGCGCGCCCCGGTCAAACACCTCGCCAGTGTCGGTGTCGCGGTACTCGTTGTCCTGGATCCAGTAGTCGGCGTAGGTCACGTAGCGGTCGAAGATGTTCTGGCCGTATTCGCTGTAGCTCTCCAGGTAGGCCGTCTGGATCTCCTTGCCGATGAACTCGGCATAACGCGGCGACAGGAACTCCTTGATGTAGCCGGTGTATTTGGTTTCCAGCTCGGCCGGAAACTGCTCGCGCTCGATCTGCTGCTCCAGCACATACATCAGGTGCACCGGGTTGGCAGCCACCTCGGCGCTGTCGAAGTTGAACACCTTTGAGAGGATCTTGAACGCAAAGCGGGTGGAGATGCCCGTCATGCCCTCGTCCACACCCGCGTAGTCGCGGTACTCCTGGTAGCTCTTGGCACGCGGGTCGGTGTCCTTCAGGCTCTCGCCGTCATACACCTGCATCTTGCTGAGGATGCTGGAGTTCTCGGGCTCCTTCAGCCGCGTGAGGATGGCGAACTGCGCCATCATCTTGAGCGTGCCCGGCGCGCACACCGCATTGCCCAGTGACGACTCGCGGATGAGCTTTTCGTAGATGCGGGTTTCTTCGCTCACGCGCAGGCAATACGGCACCTTGACGATGTAGATGCGGTCGAGAAACGCCTCGTTGTTCTTGTTGTTGCGAAACGCCTTCCACTCGCTCTCGTTGCTGTGGGCCAGCACCACGCCGTCAAACGGGATGGCGCCGAAACCTTCCGTGCCCTTGTAGTTGCCCTCCTGCGTGGCCGTGAGCAGCGGGTGCAGTACCTTGATGGGCGCCTTGAACATTTCCACGAATTCGAGCAGGCCCTGGTTGGCCAGGCACAGGCCGCCGCTGTAGCTGTAGGCGTCGGTGTCGTCCTGGGCATAGGTTTCGAGCTTGCGGATGTCCACCTTGCCCACCAGGCTGGAAATATCCTGGTTGTTCTCGTCGCCCGGCTCGGTCTTGGCGATGCCGACCTGCTTCATGATGCTGGGGTAGCGCTTGACCACCCGGAACTGGCGGATGTCGCCGCCAAACTCTTCGAGCCGCTTCACGGCCCAGGGCGACAGCACACGCTGCAGATAGCGCCGGGGGATACCGAACTGCTCTTCAAGCACCGGGCCGTCCTCCATCGCATCGAACAGGCCCAAAGGTGACTCGTTGACCGGCGAACCCTTGAGCGCATAGAACGGCACCTTCTGCATGAGGTATTTCAGCCGCTCGGCAATCGAGCTTTTGCCGCCGCCCACGGGGCCCAGCAGGTAGAGGATCTGCTTGCGCTCTTCCAGCCCCTGCGCCGCATGGCGGAAGAAGCTCACCACCTGCTCGATGGAGTCTTCCATGCCGTAGAACTCGGCAAAGGCGGGGTAGCGTTTGATGACCTTGTTGGCAAACAGGCGCGACATGCGCGGGTCGTTGCGCGTGTCCACCATTTCGGGCTCGCCAATGGCGGCCAGCATGCGCTGTGCGGCCGTGGCAAACGCCATCGGGTCGCGCTTGCACTCGGCGAGGTACTCGTCAATCGACATTTCCTCTTCGCGGCTACGTGCGTAGCGCGCGGCGAAATTGCTGATGGCATCCATACGACCTCCTGTGGCGGCACCCCCGGCGGGCTCGGGAAGTGCCACGGTGTTGCAGTGGGAATCGCTACCGGCCTGGCTCTTTGTAGCACCACGGCCTGCGCTTGAACAGCAAATTCGTGGTCACATCCGTTGCCTTTTTGGTGCTTTGCACACACTGCGGTAGAGCGCGGCATACTGCACAAAGTTCACCCTGCGCGCGGCCTGCACGGGTTGCCCCGGATAGGGAATGTCCTGACAACCTGCGGGGGCTGTTCAGAGGCTCAGAAGCGCCCTGAACCGGATGCTTCCAACAGGGCCCGCGCCGCAGCCCTGCCCGTCACCAAGCACTCACAGCGCACTGGCGCCAGCACCATCGCCCCTGTACAGCCAGGGCACATCCAGCAAGCGCTCACCCAGCAGGCGCAGCGCCCCATCCCGCCCCCAACGCACTGGCCCCGTGGCATGAAAAATGCGCCCGTTGCGGATGGAGCGAGCCTGCACGCGGGCGTTGCGCTGCCAGCGGTTGAGGGCGTAACGCGTGAGGCGCAGTGGCACCTCCAGGTCGTGCATGGAGAGCGCGCGCTGCAGCTCGGCGGCGTCCTCGATCGCCATGCCCGCGCCCTGGGCCAGATAAGGGCGCATGGGGTGGGCAGCATCGCCCAGCAGGCCCACCAGGCCGCGCGCCATTTCGTCGGCAGCGCGCACGGGCGGGCGGTCGCACAGCGGCCACAGGCGCCAGCCCGCCGGGGCGTGATCGCTCACACCGCGCACTAGGTCCTGCAGGGCGGTGCAGGTGCCCTGCAGCGCGTGGTCCAGGCCAGAGGCATTGGCGGCGTGATCCCAGTTCTCCAGGTCCTGCGGCGCGGGGCCCTGCACGATGACCACGATGTTCTGCAGCTCGCCCCGGCGCACGGGGTATTGCACCGCATGCAGGCGTGGCCCCAGCCAGGCCGTGACCTGGGTGGTGCGCAGCCCCTCGGGCAGCGCCTGCTGCGGCACCAGGGCGCGGTAGGCCAGATGGCCCGTCACACGCGGTGGCATGGCGCCCAGCAATTGGGTGCGGGTGCGGCTCCACAGGCCATCGGCGCCAATCAGCGCATCGCCCTCCACCTCCTTGCCCCGGCTGGTGCGCACGGTGACCACTTCGCCGTTGTCGGTATAGCGGTCGATGGCATGGTCCAGATGCAGCTGCGCGTCGGTGCCCTGCGTCAGCCCCTGCAGCAGCAGGCCATGCAGGTCGGCGCGGTGGATGGTGGCGTAGGCCGCGCCATAGCGCTCGACCGCCGTGGGGCCCAGCGGCAGCACGGCCAGCTCGCGGCCGCTCACGGCGTTGCGCACCTGCAGGCGGCTGGGGAAAGCCGCCACCGCCTGCAGCGCCTGTTGCAACCCCCAGGCCTGCAGGCGGCGCACCACATTGGGCCCGATCTGCACACCCGCACCCACTTCGCTGAACGCAGCAGCGCGCTCGTAAAGCCGCACATCCCAGCCCGCGCGCGAGGCGCCCAACGCAGCAGCCAAGCCGCCGATGCCGCCACCGGCGACCAACACCTGCTTTTTCATCGCCGGGCCGCCCCAAGATGAAAAGCGCCCCCTCTGGGGGGCAGCGACCACACGAAGTGGGGAGCGTGGGGGCAATTTTTCATCGCCGGGCCGCCCCAAGATGAAAAACGGCCCCCTCGGGGGGCAGCGACCACACGAAGTGGGGAGCGTGGGGGTCAAATGTCATGTGCTGATTGTGGCGCCCAACGGAGAGGTGGCCTTTGTCATAGCGCAGGCCGCAACGCCCGCTCCAGCACCTCGGGTGGCATGGGGCGGCCAAACAGGTAGCCCTGGAAGGCCTTGCAGCCGTAGCGCTGCAAGAATTCGAGCTGGCCCGTGGTCTCCACGCCCTCGGCCACCACGCCCAGGTCCAGGCTGTCGGCCAGGGCCAGGATGGTGCGCACGATAGCAGCGTCGTTGGGGTCGGTCTGCAGGTCGCGCACAAAACTCTGGTCGATCTTGAGCTGGTCCAGCGGCAGGCGCTTGAGGTAGCTCAAGCTCGAATAACCGGTGCCAAAGTCGTCGAGCGAAAAACCCACGCCGTAGCGGCGCAGGTGCTCCATGCGCGCAATGATGTCTTCGACATCGGCCAAGAGCAGGCTCTCGGTCAGTTCGAGCTTGAGGCGCTCGGGATTGGCGCCTGTGGCGTCCAGCGCCCCCAGCACCTGCTCCACAAAATCAGGCTGGCGAAACTGCCGCACGCTCACGTTGACGGACAGGAAAAACTGCCGCGTGAGCGAGTTGCGCGACCAGGCCACCAACTGGGCGCAGGCAGCCTGCATCACCCACTGGCCCAGCGGCAGGATGAGCCCGGTCTGCTCGGCCAGCGGGATGAATTCGGCCGGCGACACCATGCCCCGGCGCGGGTGCCGCCAGCGCACCAGGGCCTCGGCCCCCTGCAGGCGGCCTTTGCCATCCACCACGGGCTGGTAGTACAGCACCAGCTCCTTCTCCTGCAGCCCCCGGCGCAGGTCGGCCTCCAGGGCCGAGCGGTTGCTCACCGCCGCCTGCATGTCGGGGTCAAAAAAGCGCTGCGTGTTGCGCCCTGCCGCCTTGGCCTGGTACATGGCCAGGTCGGCATGTTTGAGCAGCTCGTCCACACTGAGCGTCTGCTGGCCAAACAGCGCAATGCCAATGCTGGGCGAGCTGTGGTGGCTGGCATCGCCCAGCACATAGGGCTTGCCCAGCGTGGTGGCAATGTGGCTGGCCACCAGCGCGGCTTCGGCGCTGGCATGGTCGGCATCGGGGCTGAGGCCTTCCACCAACACCACGAATTCATCCCCGCCAAAACGGGCCACCGTGTCGGACTCGCGCACGCAGGCCTTCAGGCGCTGGGCCACCTGGAGCAGCAACTGGTCGCCGGTGTCGTGGCCCAGGGTGTCGTTGAGGTCCTTGAAGTTGTCCAGGTCGATGAACAGCAGCGCACCCTGGCTGTCCGAACGCGCCACAGCCAGTGTGGCGTGCTGCAGGCGGTCCACCAGCAGGCGGCGGTTGGGCAGCCCGGTCAGGGAGTCGTAGAACGCCAGGCGCTCGATCTGGCTCTCGACCTGCTTGCGTTCGGTGATGTCGCGGCCCACACCCCGGTAGCCGCGCAGCGCGCCGTTGGCTTCGAACACCGGCACGCCGCTGACCGAAATCCAGTGCATGCTGCCGTCCGCACGCTGCCGCTGCAGCTCCAGGTCGCGAAACGGCTGGTGCGCCGCCAGCAGGTCGCGGTGTGCGGCCCAGTCGGCCTCGGTCATGTTGAGGGCGCCAATCTCCCAGCGGGTGCGCCCCATCACGCTCGACAGCGGGATGCCGTTCACGCTCAGGTCGCCCGCCAGTTGCACAAAGCGGCCTTCGGCGTCGTGCTCCCAGTACCAGTCGGAGGACAGGTCGCTCAGCGACCGGAAGCGGGCTTCGCTCTCGCGCAGCTCGTTCTCGACGCGCACATAGTCACTCACATCGGCAAAGGTGCGCACCAGGCTGCCGTCGGCCAGCGTGGTGGTGCGCACCTCGAACGTGCGGCCATCGCGCGTGGTGCGCCAGTAAAGCGCCGGGGCAGCGACCGCCGCCCCCTGAGCCACATAGTCGTGCCCGCGCCGGTCCACCAGGCTGTAGCCCTCGCCAAAGTCGCCGCGCTCGGCCTGCACACGGGTCAGGTCGGCCAGTGTGGGGCGCATCGCCATCAGCGATTCGGGCAGGCTCAGCAGCTCCAGCACCCGCTGGTTGTAGACGGTGATGCGGCCGTCGGGCCCTGTCTTGAAGATGCCCTGGCTCATGCTGGCCAACGTAGCCTGCAGGGCCGTGCGCTGCTCTTGCAGCATGGTCAGCGCCTCTTGCCAGATACGGGCGTCCACCATGCGCACGGGCTGGCCCTGGCCCTTGGCGTTCTGTGTCAGGGCCACCAGGCGGTTGAGCAGCTCGCTCAGGTGCGACACGTCATCGGGTTCGCGCAGCACGTAGTCGCCCAGCCCGCAGCGAAAAGCCCGCGCGGCCAGCGCCTCCTGCGTGGCGTCGATGCACATCAGCACCGGGCGGCCGGCGCACAGCTCCAGCAGGCCGGGCAGTTCCTGCTCGGATGGCCGCAGGCACATCACCACAGCGTCCCAGGCCTGCGAGGCCAGGGGCGCCATGGCGGTCTCGGGGGTGGGGCTGTTCACCACGCGCCAGTCGGGGTAGCGCTCGGCAATCAGCCGCCGCGCAGCCGCTGCATGCTGCGTGTCGATGTCCACCCACAGGATGCCGACGCTGCTCATGGCTTGCGCCCTTCCGGCACGGCCACCAGGGGCTGCGACATCAGGCCCAGCTGCTGTTCGCGCAAAAATATATCCATGGGGGTGGGCCGCCCAAACAAATACCCCTGGAACCCCTCACACCCGTGCAGCCGCAGAAAGCTCAGCTGCCCCGTCGTCTCCACCCCCTCCGCCACCACCTCCAGGTCCAAGCTCTTGGCCAGCGCCAGGATG
>NZ_JBUDZG010000022.1:0-72411 GCF_054950075.1 Acidovorax sp. Q11
CGGCCTCCGAAGTGCAATAAAACGCCCAATTGGGCCCGCTAATCCCGGAATGTGAAAAAAGCGAGCCAGCCTGCGGCTGTGGGGCAGGACGGGCTTGGAATCTGGGGAGTATTTCTTCAGCCTGCTAAGGCTGCAAGCTTTTTCCGAAGAGAGACAACGCTAACTCCAAGACTGTGCGCGGCAGTCTCAAGCGTATCCGAATGCTCGATTAATTGTTGGATATCTACCGGTACAGAAGAGCCACATGCTTCCCACAAACAACCTTGTCCGTTGGGTTCCCACCAAGGGGTGGTGTGTGGCTGAAGGAAGCGTTGAGCAAGAGCTGCACCCTCCTGTTCGGAAAACAAGCTGCACCAGAGGAGCATCCATTTGATTGGGTGATTTTCCCTGCGATTGCGCAGAAGGCCGTAGATCCAGTTACCGGATGCCAGCGCGTTGCGTGAATCTCCCTGAATCTTGAGCCAACTTGCAAGAGGAGTTCCGACGAACCATCTTGCTAGGAGCTCCCTGTCCAATGGGTGTGTCCATCTGGCAATGCCCCGCTCTCGCAGTCCTGTAAGAGTTGCTTGGCGTATGGCGTCAATGTCCAGTGCCCTGGCATGCCGGACGCACTCCACGAATTGAGCAAGTCGGTATATCGATTCTGCGCACAGATCTCCCGGCGCTTGCGGTTGTGCGGTGCTGCACCTGTCGGTTGGGATGGCCCATTTTGAAGACATCGCCTGCACGCCCCTCAGCATGCGATGGTGCTGAGTACACATCCAAGATCCGACTAGCTGATGTGGAAGTCTCCAGCGCGGTAAGCCCCAGGTGGCTAAGTCTTCACGCACGCAGTCGTCACAGAATCTCAGAGTGTTGGCCGCCCCCAGACTACTTGCAGGCATCCCGAAATGAACGCGCCAGTTGGCAATGCCGGAGCCAAGCACTTTGTCGTGCATCAGCTTGCGACGCTCCTTCGAAAGAAATGGGAAGTAGAGACTTAGCGGGCATCGAGTTCTGAGCAGTGTATGAACGTCGCCCAGACTGCCGTTTGTCAGCTCTACAAAACGGTGCAAATTTGATGGGGCGTCATGCTCTCTGCACGCGTGCTCTGCATCAAAAAGCAAAGCGCCAGTATCCCGGGCTGATCCATTCCCGAGCACCGCATGAAACCCGGCGGCCCAGGAGTAAAGCGTTTCATCGCCTCGCCACGAAGGTAGGTAAGCGAGGGCGGTGGCCATGGTCAGTCGACCGTATCGAGTTTGACCCCAGCCGCATTGACGATGCCTTGAAACATCTCGTTTTGAAACGCTTTGGCTGCAAGAGCTTGTTGCGTTCCTTTCTTTATGCCAGTCGGGTCTGCTTTCGTTACACGCCCTCTCTTCGAAATTGCAACGGCTTGGACAGCTTGCGAGGATGTGTCGGTGGGGGCTTCTGCCGCTAGAGGTGCCCATCGTTTTCGGTACTCTTCAGCAGGAATGTCCGTAAAGCTGACGAGCAGTCGCCAGTTTTTGCTAGCGAATCCCTCGATTCTCAAGTGAGCTGGCTGCATTTTTGCGCTGGTTCTATAGACGAGATCCACCATCGCAGCGGTAACTCGGGGTGCACCGCTGCGCAGTGCATGGGATTGGACTTCGCGCCTCAGTCGGCATAGAAGCCTCGGAATCCCGCCTGTACGCTTCCAGATGAAGCCAGCCAAAGTTGCGTCGAGCGGATCGTCTGAGAACGGGGTGTAGGGTTCGTCGGGTTCGTCAAGAAGCGTTGGGCTCCAAAGGTTTGGAATCCAGTCCTCAGTCCATTCAGGCGTGGCCGGATCCATGACAGGGTCCATGTGAAACCATCCAGCTTCTGAGAAGCGGTCTGCATCTTGAGAAAAGCCCTTGATCCTGACAAATGCAAGTGGATTTCCAACCAAGACAGTGGGGACGCCCCAATTGAGGATGCGCAGGAAGAAGGTAAGAAACTCACGACTGAAGGAGGTGGATGCCAAGTTCTTCTCTTGAGCCTCTTCGATCACCAAGAGTCCGCATCGATGCACTGCAAGCAGATGCAGGAACACCACAAGCTTCTTCTCGATAGTCCATCGCGTCGATGCATATTGCTCGGAGTAGTTGGTCCCGAGCACCTTGTCTAGCTCAAGAAAAGCCCCAGTCAGCAGGCCTCCTCGCGTGCCATCGGAGGGCATGTAGATCTTCAGCCAGAAGAGCTGTTTAAGTTCCTGCCATCCCGCCTCCTCGTTGAGACCGTGCTCATGGAGCTGCGGCATCATGGAGAGAAACCGATCGATCAGCTGAGACTTGCCAGTGCCCGTGATACCGTCCAAGATCATCCCTGCGGCAAATGAGGGCTGCCAACCGATGTCGGCGATTTCTTGCCCCTTTTTCTGACCCAGCTCATTGATCAAAATTCGATTGGAAGCGCTTCGAGGATCCCGCGCGATGAGCCCTGAGAAAACCATCTCTTGGAGGGAGAAGACAACTGGTAATGTCGCTGACGTGGGTACGATGATTTTTTTGAATTCGTCCAAAAGCGCAAGTCGGTCCTGACGAGGCACCTCGGAGACATTTTCTTGAGTGACCGGTGCATACCTAAAGTCCATCGCAAGCTCAAGCATCGTCCGTCTGGGAGGCATTCCCTTCAGTAACGGGTTTGAATTTTGCAGGCTGAGGGTACGGAGAAGTGGATTTTTTGGCGGGAGACTCATATTTATGCTTTTCAGGTGCCACGCAGTGCGCGCATTACGTCTTCGATCTCTGGAACTACAGCACCGCTTTGGGTAGTTTGAGAATCGTGGCGCGCTATCAGCTCATCCGTCAGCGGGTTTTCTTTTTTCTTAGGCAAGCGTGGAACCCCCGAAAGCGCCGATCGCTCCTCCGCAGTGTTGATCCGAATGTTCCTTTTCATCTCCGATTTGGTAGGCGCTCTTCCACGTAGTCGAATTTCCTTTTTCCGCTCTGAATCTGCATGTTTCGTTCTCAGGGAGATACTTTTCACGCGGCTAACTCCCTCTTGCACTTCGTCGACCCTTGATAGAAATCCAACATATCTGTCACTGGAGCAAATAGATAGCCAATCGAGCAATGAAAGTTGCGTCATTTCCGGGTCACTTGTCTTAAGCTGCATTCGTTGCAATCCATTCAAATTGCACCACACCTGAGAAATGTCGCTGGGATCCATGTGAGCATCGAGAGCCCAGCGGTGCGCATGTGCTTTGGATAGAAGTGCCGACTGTTTGAGCCATTCGCTCGTGTAAACGAGTTTTTTTATGACACGTTTGCCTGAGTAAAGGGGGTCGTAAAGATGCAGTCCCTCTGCGCTCAAGAATGCTTTTAAGCGCGGCAGACATTTGATGCGCAACGTGGGCAGATCTATGGCAGTTGATGTCACATAGCCTGATGCGCGCATCCATTCAACTACGCCGCGTCGTGTTGGTTCGATTCCATCACGTCGCATTTCTAGCGTAGGTATGTCAATTACCTCTGTATTGTTGTGATACAGCACTCGTTGGATGACAGATGGCATGTACTCAAACAAGTTTTGCCGAGCAAGAAGTGCTCTTGCGGGTTCGCCACGGCGAGCTCGGCGACCCATCGTGGCCCCAGGCATCAGATGGTCCACGCTCTTTTGCATTCGCCTGTGCCCAGACTCGACGGGCGCTTTGTTGATTGAGTCGTAGGCGGAGCCGAAAGCCGCCCCTATCTCCATTTCGTCGAGCGTCGTCATGACTAGCGACCCTTTGCCCTCACCGTTGTCCATGATGAGAGTTCGAAAACTCGTGGCAAGCCAGTCGCGCGGCTTGATCTTTATGCCGTACTTGTCGCAGTACTCAACCTTGTCTTCCGCTGCATGCAGGACCGCCAGCAACGCTGTCATGCCGCTTACATTTTCGAAGCCTACATGGTGGCCAAAGATGTAATCTACATTTGCGCCCATTACATCTGTGCGCCATGGCGAGCCCAAAACCTTCAGTCTTGAAGCGCAAGAAACGAGGGTCTGATCGCTGCTGGTGCTATCCAGAAAGCCCTCGCCGTTGATAGTGAAATGACGGTCTTTGATTCGCCCTTGACGACGCTCATATGCGCGCCGCGCTGGCGTTTCGCCTCTTTCAATTTGTTGAGCAGAGAGTGCGTCTGCATCTTTTGTCCCCCAGTACTCAAACTGCTGTTGTGAGTATTGGAATGCTTCTGGCCTAAGCTTCACTGTCGCTGTTGTGCCGTTCCAGCGGATTGATTTGCAGAACCACTCCGATAGAGTTTTATCAAATGCGGTTTTGACAGAAATTCCAGGCTTCTTGAACTTTTTCCAGCCCAGAGCAAAGATCTTGCGAACATTCTCATCACAATTCAGTCCGACGAGATTTGGTGCTTCCAGGTCGGAAAACTCTCGTGGTCGTCCTGTTTTTCTTTCTCCTATTTTTTTCTTTCCAGGGGCCCCAGATTCAGAGTACCAAGGCAGAAGTCCGTTAACCTCTCCCAGTGCCAGCAGGTATGCGTTCAGCGTGCTTTGGATACGTGACGTGGCTTTGCGATTCAACGATGTAGCCCGTTTTGCAGGCCATCCTTTGAGTTCCGGGTCCATTACGATCTGATCGACCGTACGACCTTCGACAAATGGCCTGATGAGCTCGTATGCCGCATCACGATGCTTCAACCAAGAGCTCAAATTGCGTCGTGAGTTGCGATCCAGTCCGGCGGTCGAGTTTTCTTGTAGTTGTTTGTTAGTAAGGAGCCAGTGGCTTGGTGTGTCGAACCTGCACACGGAGTACTCTCGCCGCTCCAGCTGTTTCAGAAAGGATGACAGTCTGAGAAAGATCGGGGCTTTAACGTAGTTCCGCTTGTGTCCCCTGTCATTGCGCTCGGGTACGCGAATGACGACGACCAAATCATCGTTCTTGTCGACATGGACGACGCGCCCATACAGCACAGGAGTGTTCGTTGCGGTGTGAGTGCGTATCGCACTGCCGTGGGTAATCTCGAACTCACTCACCTGACACTCCGAAGTAGCGCTTCGCTAGCGAGGAGGCAGTTCCTGTAGCACCTCGCTGGATCTGCGATTTCATGAGGAGGGGAGCAGACAGATCGATGTCAATTTTTCGGAGCCAAGCGCCAAGGCGGAAGAACAGGAAGGCATCCTCTTCGCTGAGCTTCGTGCGTCTGCCGGCAGCCAATGTGGATTCGAGAATTGATCGCTCTGTTGAATAGCCCTCAAAGTTGCCCACGAAGTCGGAGAGTCGCTGGGTCGTCCTGTGAGTATCTAGTTCGCTCATCAGGGGCCTGATTGCCCGCAGTTGTTTTACCAATAATTGATTCATGGCTGTGCCGTCCTCATGAACGTGGTGCGCTCCTGCGGCCTGGCAGTACAGCCGATCCAATTCGATACGCTCAGCTGCCCTCTCGCTAGCGTCCGCAATGGATTTCGGCTTGCAACTTATTCCCACGAGCCCCCAGTTTGGGCCGCGTGCGATACGAAAGACCAAGTCCACCGATCCGACGTAGGGAACTGTGGTGCCGACGAAGCACCCATGATCGATCCCTGCTTGCCGTGCAAGATCGATGAGGCCTGGGACTAAGTCACGCCGGGCGTCGACATATTCATCTAGGCCTGAGTCTGGGTGTGGATGCTCAATTGGCCACGCTGGCAAGCACTCCCGCAACTCAACTGGACCAAGGTACGCGACCTGCAGAGCTGTCTCAAATTCCAGACGGCTGAGAAAATGGTGATTTCGCCTGTTTATGCCGACGCTGTCGAAAATTTGATGGCTGGTCGGCGATGAGAAGTTCCTTCGTATTCGAATCCAGGGCCGGTAGCTGTCGCCACGTCCTTGGCCGCACCCTTCGCGAAGTGCACGATGCACCTGGCTAAGTTTCCGCATGGTGTGGGGCGTGAGAGCGCTTTGTTCTTGCGAGAGTTTTTCCTCTTCAAGCAGATAGAGATAAGGGGCGCAATAACCTGCGTCTGCCAAATGTGTGCGCGTAAGTTCCGTTTTTACTGACTGTGCGGACATGACTGTGCCTCGGGCCTGATGCCAGATTTTTTAAAGTCGACGCAGCCCCTCAACCACTCAGGATCGGAGGAAGAACTGCAGGGGGCATTGGGGATGTGGCACAAAGCCAGCACTCCGACGAGGACTCGTTCGTCTGAGCGTGGTAACGGACAAGAATGGACCGTGCTCGGTCAACATTCATCCGTAGGCTGAGAGTGCGCGATCGCGCGCCTTGACGCCAGGGGGAGCTGGAGGGAGAATTAACTTGCTTAAGGTTTTGGAATTTCCAAGACTCTTCCCCGGCGAGCCCTTGTGCTCGCCGTTCTTTTTTCTAAGTCATGTGGTGCCCCTCTCGCGCATGGAGGCGCACAGAGACCTGACTTGGGACGCTCCCTGCTCGGTCATCTTTAGGTAGTCGAGGAGACCCGCTTTCTGGTCTGCGTCAAGTTGACGAGCAGTTCTCAATGTTTGGCTGAGCAGCAAGATGTCGTCGTCGGAATTCGTCGACCGATGGGCCAACCGTATGTATCGGTCGTGCGCAGAAGACCATTCCAATTCATCCTGAAGATCTGGAGAAAGGTGCCAGGCGGCAGACAGCTCTTCTATCTGTGTCCTGGCGAACGGAGGACGCCGACCCTTTTCCACAGCGCAAAACTGCCCTTGATCCAACCCAAGGGAGAGGGCCGCAGCTTTCTGAGCCAGCCCGCGTGATAGGCGGGCTTTGTGAAGAGCGGCGGGGAACCTAAGAATGTTCTGGACCTTCATCTGCCAAAGACTTGATGACTAGTAGTCAACGATCAATTGGCGTGATGGTATCTATGAGTATTTGCCTCGTCTACGGGATACGATTTGACCTCTACATTACTCTATTTTTTCTTGTGCGAAGTCGCTAAGTGATTGATTTGAATAGGCTTTCCATCCGTGAGTTTTACTTTCACAGCCGCCGTGAAAGTATCGAAAACGCATCGCCACGGCAAGTGATTGATGCGCTTAGGACGGTGTATTGGTACTGCGGTGTTCGCAACGCGACCGGCGCAACGACACCCTATAGCCTCGGGAAAAAGCTAGATCCCAATTCATACAAACGGCGTGATGACGGTAGCACGCTCTTCCACCACAACAAGTGGGCCGGGTACGCACGTGGAGCACATGTGCCGGGCTCGGAGCTTAGGGGGCGTGTGGATAGCCTGCACGCTGGATCTGCGGCAGAGATTCAGCACCCTCTGTGGAGGCTTCTAGCCAAGCCGGGGCAGCCAGAGAAGAACATCCGGACCTATCGACAACAGCTGCACCCCAAGACCCAGTTAATACTGCAGGGACGCGGGGCTGAGGTTGATAAACACATCCGGAGTACCGGACGTGCCTTAAAAAAGTTGGATTTTTTGGAGGCGCTCGCAGGCATCTCTCTCGCGTTGGAGCGCGCAGTTGCTTTCCAGGCTATGGGTGCCGCTGAAGCGTGGCGAAGTGAATTGATGGATGCGCTCTTAGTACATAGTTACCACTTGAAGCAGAGAGGCATTGCTCAACCTATATTTGACTTTGTAGATCAGATCTATTCACCCAGAAGTTCCAGTAGTCGTTTGAGGGCAACGTTCCAAGTGGGGACATTTGTTGATGCTGCAGAATATCTTGAGCACGCGCTCTGGAATATCGAAGGAGTGTCAATGGCGTCTGCGGATGAAAAGAGCCGTCGACGTTTGGCGCAAGATGTTATCCGCGGGCGATATGGGTGGGATATGTTTTTCCGGCTTAGGACCATTTTTCAATGAGCCGCAGCGGGTGTTCACAAAATCTACTTTGGATTCGTGGTTAAGGCCGCAATTCGGCGAATTCATTTCCAAAATGATTCCACGCGAAGGACTGGATTGCGATTGTAAGAATCGGATCTGCTTGTCTATTAGTAAGTAAGGCTGTTGAGGATGAGCTTTCTGCTTCAGTGCTTTCCAACGATTTTAGAAGTGTAGGAAAACTATGCTCCTTCCAAGATGAGACCCAGGCTGATATTAGATTGCGCTTGTGTTCGAGAGTTTTGCTTCGAAGATGGCTACGTACTACTTCTCTTGTATGTGGAGTTAATTCCCATGCCTCTCCTTGCAAGGCACGATTTGCGAGCTCAGAATATGCTTGATAGCCAGGGCTTAAGATGTTTCTTGTTCTAATAATGCCAATATCGATAGCGCCGCACGACCAGCATGGATCACTTGGGAGCTGAAATGGCCCCATCAGATTTTTAAACTTCGCATTGCATCCAAAGCTCTCGCATGTATCGCAAAGTAGATTGCCATGATAAATGCAGTGTTTTATACCTGGAATTTGATGAGGGATGCGCCAATGAGCTAGGCCGTAATTTTTTAGATCTTCTTGAATGCATTTCGGACAGCAGCGTGATGCCCGCGATGGTAGAAATGTAGCTAGGAAGTTCGGAAAAATTCCCTTGTGGGCATATCGTCTGCCTTCAATCAGTGCGGATTTCCATTGCTTTGCAGCGTTGGCATCTAGCAGGCAGGCCATCAAAGGAAACATCGTGTGTTTTTCAAGCAGGTCCTCGGGAGTCACCGCACCATCAAGCACATTTTCTGAGAATGATTTTGTCGCTTCGCCAAAATCGCTACTAATTCGCCCCTTCGTGGGGAACGGGGCGTATCGGAGCGGAGATGAGAACTTGCCGGCGTATACAAATGCCTGGAGTATTGATGCTAGTGTTGCATCTGAAGGGAATAGTGGAGTCATTTGCCGCCTAGAACACGATCAAGATGGTCGGTGACCAGCCATCGTAAAGCAGATATAGGCTCATGAACAGGTAAGGAGTCGGCTGCTCAACTACTTCCTGTGGCGTCTTTCATCAACTTCGAAGATATGATGCAATGGGCCCCCCGGAAGATTTTAAAAATCAACGGGTTTTAAAAATATGTTCCCCATGTCGACGCGAAAATTCTGACCAGATTTATTTTTTTTAAAAATCTGCGTGCTCAAATTTCTGTAGATTTCTTGTCCTCTACCTGTGACAGAATTTCTAAAATATGTTCTGCGTTCCCAGGCGTTGCGCTCGGGCGCGCTGGCGCTGATCTCGAAACCGCCCAGGTCCCATTTCTTGAGGTTCCAGGTCGCGTCGATGAAGGCCGCGCGCGTGGGGTTGCGGCCGGCGCGCTGCAGGGCTTCGGCAAACACGCGGGCGTTGATGTAGCCCTCCAGCGCCAGGTGCGAGGGCTCGGCCGTGGCGCCCGAGGCCTTCCAGGCGGCCTGGAACTCGCGCACCACCGGCATCACCACGTTGGAGGGCAGGGGCACCACCTGCGAGATCGCCATGCCCGTGGCGTCGGCGCCCAGTGCCTTGACGGTGGCGGGCGTGCCCATCACCGACAGCGCATACAGCGTTACGCCGCGTTTGAGCGCCCGGAACGCTTTCACAAACTCCAGCGTGGGTTTGCCCGCCAGGCCAATCACGATGGCCTCCAGGTTGCCGCCCGCCAGCTTGGCGGCGGCGCTGCCCGCGTCCGAGGCATTGCTCTCCACCGTCACGGTCAGGGCCTCGGGCAGCTTGAGCCGGTCCATGGACTGCTTGGCCGCGCTGAACACCTCTTTGCCGAACGCATTGTTCTGGTAGACGATGCCGATGCGCTGGATGCCGATGGTGGACAGGTGCTGCACCAGCTTTTCGGCCTCGTCGGCATAGCTGGCGCGGATGTTGAACACGCTGCGCGCCTTGGTGCGGCTGAGCTGCGCGCCGGTGAAGGGCGCAAAAAACGGGATGCCGCTCTCGACCACCTTGGGCAGCATGGCGTCGATCATGGGCGTGCCCATGCAATTGAACAGCGCGAAGGTGGCCGGGTCGGCCAGGAACTGCTCCACGTTGGCCAGCGCCTTGGGCACGTCGTAGGTGTCGTCCAGCGTGGTCAGTTCAATCGCCTTGCCATGCACGCCGCCGCGCGCATTGAGGGCCGCAAACGCCGCCTTGGCGCCCTGGTGCATGGCCGAGCCCAGGTCGCCCAGCGGGCCGGTGAGGGCGGCGGACTGCGCAATCTTGATCGCGCCCTCTTGCGCACGGGCGCGGCCGGGCAGGCCCGCCATACCCACCCAGGGCAGGGCGGCCACGGCGGCCAGGGCCTGGCGCCGTCCCAGGCCACGGCGTTGTGCGGCATGGGCGGGCGCTGCGGTGTCCGGCGCGGTGGATCGGTGTTGGTTCATGGTGTTGTCTCCTCGGTAGCCCCGGCCTCGCAAAGACCTTGCACTGGTTCCAGGACCGGGGGAGGCGCCATCATCCGGTGGAGATTGGCATTTTTTTGTCTTTCTGACGACAATTCGGATCAGGATTTCCCGTATCCACCGACCCCATCGACCGGACCGCGCCCATGGACTCCCGCATCAACCAGGACCTGTCGCTGCACCAGCGGCGGCGCCCCCCCACCGCCGACGAACTGCGCGGCATCCCGTGGCTGGACCAGCTTCAGCCCGCCGAGCGCGAACGCGCGGTGGCCTCGCTGCTGGTGGGCGATGCCCAGCCGGGCGACTACGTGTGCCGGGTCGGCCGCCCGGTGACCTACTGGTTTGGGGTGGTCGAGGGCCTGCTCAAGATGAGCAGCGACGACGCACAGGGCCAGACCATGACCTATGCAGGTCTGCCGCCGGGTGGCTGGTTTGGCGAAGGCACCACCATCAAGCGCGAGCCCTACCGCTACAACATCCAGGCGCTGCGCAAAAGCATCGTGGCGGGCCTGCCCATCGACACCTTCCACTGGCTGCTGGACCACTCCATCGGCTTCAACCGTTTTGTGATGAACCAGCTCAATGAGCGCCTGGGCCAGTTCATCGCCGCACGCGAGATCGACCGGCTGAACAACCCCGACGTGCGCGTGGCGCGCAGCCTGGCGTCGCTGTTCAACCCCGTGCTGTACCCGGGCGTGGGCGAGGTGCTGCGCATCACGCAGCAGGAGCTGGCCTACCTGGTGGGGCTGTCGCGCCAGCGTGTGAACGAGGCATTGGCCGCGCTGGAAGCGCAGGGCGCGATCCGCATCGAATACGGCGGCCTGCGGGTGCTGGACCTGGCGGCGCTGCGGTCGAGCATCTTCCAGTTCAAGGGGAGCTAAGAGCCTGCTTTAAGCCGCCCCCGGCGCTCAGCGCGGCAGCGACGGCAGCTTGCCGCGCGGCTTCAGCGCCGGTGCGCGCGGGCTGGCGCTGCGCAGTGCGGGTGCCGGCACAGGGGCCGGGGCGGCCAGCGGGGCGGCTGTGACGTTGCCCGTGCCCCAGCTGTCCTCGCCACCGCCATCGTTGCGCGACAGGCGGAAGGTGCCCACCATCTGCGTGAGGCGCCCGGCCTGGTCCTTGAGGCTGTCGGCCGCAGCCGCGCCTTCTTCCACCAGGGCGGCGTTCTGCTGCGTCATTTCTTCCAGTGCGCCCACCGACTGGCTCACATGGCCAATGCGCTGGCTTTGCTCCTGCGTGGCGGCGGTGATCTCGCCCATGATGTCGGACACGCGGCGCACCGACAGCACCAGTTCCTCGATGGTCTTGCCCGCGTGGTTCACCAGGGTGCTGCCTTCCTGCACCTGATCGACGCTGGTGCCGATCAGCGCCTTGATCTCGCGCGCAGCGTTGGCCGAGCGGCCGGCCAGGTTGCGCACCTCGCCCGCCACCACCGCAAAGCCCCGGCCCTGCTCGCCCGCGCGGGCGGCTTCCACGGCGGCGTTCAGCGCGAGGATGTTGGTCTGGAAGGCGATGCCGTCGATCACGCTGATGATGTCGGCGATCTTGCGCGAGCTGGCACTGATGGTATCCATGGTGCGCACCACCTGGCCCACCACCTCGCCGCCGCGTGTGGCGGCATCGGATGCGGTGGACGCGAGCTGGTTGGCCTGGCGGGCCGAGTCGGCGCTTTGCGACACGGTGCCGGTCAGCTCTACCAGCGAGCTAGCGGCGCTTTGCAGGTTGTGCGAGGTCTGTTCGGTGCGCTGGCTCAGGTCCAGGTTGCCCGAGGCCACCTCGGAGCTGGCCACCAGGATGGAGTCGGCCGTCTGGCCGATCTCGCCCACCAGGGTGCGCAGGCGCTCCTGCATCGCGGCAATGGCTTCGAGCAGGCGCCCGGTTTCGTCCTGAATGCGCACCTCGACCTGCGAAGTGAGGTCGCCACGCGCAATGCGCTCGGCCACCACCACGGCACGGCCGATGGGCGCGGTGATGCTGGTGGTGATGCGCCACGCAATCAGCGCGCCCAGGCCAATGGCCAGCGCCACCAGCAGGCCGCCCACCAGGCGGGCGTTGCCCTGGGTCTGCTCGCTGGAGGCCGTGGCTTCGGCGTTCAGGCTGTTCTGCAGGTCGATGAGTTCGCCCAGCTTGGTGCGCCATGCGGTTTCGCTGGGCGCCACGCGGGTCATCAGTGCCAGCGTCGCGCTCACGGTGTCGCCGTCGTCGGCGGCCTTGATGGCATTGTCCAGTTCGGGCCGTGTCTTGCGGCCCAGCTCCTGCACATCGGCCAGCAGCTTGATCTCGGCCGGGGTGGCGCTGTCGGGCGTGAGCAGCGCGGCCAGGGCGGTCTCCTGGGCGGTGTAGTCCTTGAGGGTCTTGCCCACGGTTTCGATCTGCGCGCGCGCCTGTTTGGGGTCGATGTCGTTGAGCATCGCGGCCGAGCGGCTCTGGATGCCGATGGCGCTCACGCTCTCCAGCATGCCGTTGACCAGCTTGGCCTTGTTGGCTCCGGTGCCGGTGATCTGGCGCATCTGGTTGTTGACCTGGCTCACCGACAACTGGCCCAGGGCCGCCACCGCGATGATGAGCACCAGCATGCAACCAAAGCCCAGGCTGAGCCGGCTGGAGATCGACAAGGATTTGAGAGAAGCGGCGGCGGGCATGGAAGTCCTTGTGTCTCGGTGGGCGTCAGGGGATCGGGGGATTCAGGTCGGCACGAACCAACCGGTGCCCATGGGCCGAAGCAATATCGATGCCCACAGGGGCAGGCCGGGCCCTTGCACGTTCGACGCAGTGTAGGCAGAAATCTCGAAATGTGTCATGAGCGTTACGGATGGGGGCATGCCCGAATTGCATGGCTGGGTTTGTTACAAATGAGTGGACTCGTTGTGGCGACTCGGCAGCACCAAAGTGCAACAGGCAGTGGGCGAAGAACCTGCATAAAAATTGCCGTTACCGCGCGATGAATATGCCTTTGTTGCTATTATTTTTGATGTCAATCCAAACCCCTTCGGGTTTGCCCCGGGGGGCGACGGCCGGAGGGCGATCAGGTATAAACCTGTAACAGTTGCGAGGTCTTTGATGCATCCCACTTTTTGTTCTTCGGCGCTGCGCGCCGTTCCGGCGGCCGTGGCGGTGGCGCTGCTCGCGGGGTGTGCGGCCACGCCCGCGCCCGACACTGGCCTGCGCGAAGCGGTGGTGGCGGTGACCAGCGCCCACGAACTCATCACCTTCCATGCGGGCCAGCCCGGCCGCATCCTGGAGCGGCGCCCGGTCACCGGCCTGCCCGCAGGCGACCGGCTGGTGGGCATCGACTTCCGCGTGGCCAAGGGCGTGCTCTATGCGCTGTCGCAGTCCGGGCGCCTGTACACGCTCGACATCCCCACGGGGACGCTGCGCCCGGTGGGGGCCGCGCCCGCAGTGCTGCCTCTCGTCGGCAGCGTGTTCGGCTTTGACTTCAACCCGGCGGCCGACCGCATCCGCGTGGTGTCCAACACCGGCCAGAACCTGCGCCTGCACCCCGACACCGGGGCCGCCGTGGACGGCGACCCGGCCGTGGAGGGTGTGCAGCCCGACCCCTCCCTGCGCTATGCCTGGGCCGATGTGAACGCCCGCCGCAAGCCCGACATCGCGGGGGCTGCCTACACCTACAACCCCAACGACAGCAAGATCACCACCAACTACGCCATCGACCGTGCGGTGGGCGTGCTGGTCACCCAGGGCTCGCGCGAGGGCACCACGCCCGTGGTCTCGCCCAACACCGGGCAGCTGCGCACCGTGGGGTCGCTGGGCCTGGGGCCGCTGACCGATGTGGCGTTTGACATTGCCGACGTGGGCAACACCGCCCTGATTGCGGTGCGCACGGCGGCCGACAATCAGACCCGCCTGCACCAGGTGGACCTGGCCACCGGCGCCACCCGGCCCCTGGGCCTGGTGGGCGAGGGCACACCGCTGGTGGGCATGGCGATCGAGCCATGACCTCTGGCGGCGCCCACCCCCTGCGCCCCTGCCGCCGCTTTGGCAGCCTTGGCCGCACCGGTCGCGCGCTGCTGTGCGTGGGGGCGCTGGCGGGCGGGGCGCTGGCCGCGCTGGCGGGCACGGTGCAGGTGGATGTGGCCGATGCGGCGGGCAAGCCGCAGGCCGACGCCGTGGTGTTTCTGGACTCGGCCGACGCGCGCAAGCTGGCCCGGCCGCTGGCGGGCGTGGAGATGGCGCAGGAGAAGCGGCAGTTTGTGCCCGGCGTGCTGGTGGTGACCACCGGCACCGAGGTGCTGTTCCCCAACCGTGACACGGTGCGGCACCATGTGTATTCGTTCTCGCCCGCCAAGAAGTTCGAACTCAAGCTCTATACCGGCACGCCGACCAACCCCGTGCTGTTCGACAGGACCGGCGTGGTCGCGCTGGGCTGCAACATCCACGACCAGATGGTGGGCTGGATACTGGTGCTTGACACCCCCTACTACGCACGCAGTGCAGCCGCCACCGGCCGGGTGCTGCTCGACAACGTGCCCCCCGGCACCTACACGCTGCGCACCTGGCACACCCGGCTGCCCGTGGGCGCCCCCACTCAGGAGCAGGCGCTGACGGTGCCCGCCACTGGTACCGCCACGGCCTCGGTGC
This sequence comes from Acidovorax sp. Q11, assembly GCF_054950075.1. Lineage (NCBI taxonomy): Bacteria > Pseudomonadati > Pseudomonadota > Betaproteobacteria > Burkholderiales > Comamonadaceae > Acidovorax > Acidovorax sp. Q11. The sequence goes on from NZ_JBUDZG010000022.1 coordinate 14,762, forward strand.
GCCTGACGGGGTTGCAGCCTTGACGCGGCTGCGCCTGGCCCGGCGCAGCCTGATCCTGCGGCTGGTGGGGTTGTCGCTGCTGTTGCTGCTTATCGTGCAGGCGGCTGGTTTTGCCGTGGTGCGCGCCTCCATCGACCGCAATGCGCGCGCCCAGATCGCGCGGGCGCTGGACCTGGACGAGAACATCTGGCGCCGCCTGCTGGAGCAGAACGCCGAGCGCTTGCGCCAGGGCTCGGCGCTGCTGGCGGCCGACTACGGCTTCCGCTCGGCGGTCAATTCCGGGGACGAGGACACCATCCAGTCGGTGCTGGAGAACCACGGCAGCCGCATCGGCGCGGCCGTGACGGCCCTGCTGGGCACCGACCTGGCCCTGCGCTCCGTCAGCCTGACCGATGGCATGGAACAGTTTCCCGCCACGTTGGAGCAGGTGGTGCCCCGCCTCGCGCAGCAGCCGCAGGGCAGCCAGATTGCGGTGATGGACGGCGTGCCTTACCAGTTTGTGATGGTGCCTATGCGGGCGCCAGTGGTCATTGGCTGGGTCCTGATGGGTTTTCGCATCGACCAGTCGCGTGCCGACGAGATGCGGCAGCTCCTGTCGGTGCATGTGGCCCTGATGGTCAAGGCCCCCGGTGGGGTGATGACCCTGCCGGTCAGCACCTTGCCTGCGGATGCGCAGGCCTTGCTGATGGGCAGCGGCGGCGCGGCGGGCGAGCTACAGACTGCCGAGGGCACCTTGCTGGCGCGCTCCAGACCGATCGACAGTGTGGGCGGCGAGGTGCGCTCGCTGCTGCTGCGATCGGTGGACGAGGTGGCGGCCCCCTACCGCCAGCTGCAGGTGCTGCTGGCCATCATCACCGTGGCGGGTGTGCTGCTGTTTGCTGTGGGCACCGGGCTGGTGGCACAGCGGCTGACCACGCCCCTGCGTTCGCTGCTGGTCGCTACGCAGCGCCTGTCACGCGGCGAATACGACACGCCGCTGGAGCACACCGACCGAACGGACGAAATCGGCAACCTGGCGCGCTCGTTCGACCACATGCGCGTGGACATCGCCGCGCAGCAAACCGAAATCCGCCGTCTGGCCTATTGGGACCGCCTGACCGGCCTGCCCAACCGGGAGCGCTTTCGCGAGGCCGTGGTGCGGGCCCTGGCCGGCCATCCCGAACACCCGGGTCGAACGGCCCCCGCTGCTGTGCCCCAGCCGGTGGCGGTGCTCACCCTCGACCTGGACCGCTTCAAGCACGTGAACGACGTGCTGGGCTATGCCTTTGGCGACCGCCTGCTGCAGGCCGTGGCCGGTCGCCTGAGCCTGCAGGTGCGTTCACCCGAGGACATAGTGGCGCGCCTGGGCGGCAACGAGTTCGCCATCCTGCTGCTGAATGCAGACGCCGCCGCCGCGCACGACATCGCCCAGCGCATCAACCAGTCGTTCGAGGAGCCGCTGGCGTTCGAGGACCAGACGGTGGACCTGAGCGCGGGCATCGGTTTTGCCTGCTGGCCGGGCGATGCGGACGATGCCGACACCCTGCTCAGCCGCTCGGAGATCGCCATGTATGCGGCCAAACGCAAGCTCAGCGGGGCGCTGCAGTATGACGCCGCGTTCGACTCGGCCAGCGCGCAGACCCTGTCGCTGCTGACCGAGCTGCGCCACGCGGTGGAGCACCACGAGCTGCGCCTGTACCTGCAGCCCAAGGTGCCGCTGCATGGGCAGGCAGGCCTGGCGGCCGAGGCGCTGGTGCGCTGGCAGCACCCGCAGCGCGGGCTGGTGCCGCCCATGCAGTTCATCCCGTTTGCCGAGCAGACTGGCTTTGTGCGCCAGCTCACGCTGTGGATTTTTGAGGAGGTGGCGAAGCTGCTGGCCGACCCGCGCACCAGGGGGCTGCCGCTCAGGGTGTCGGTCAACCTCTCGACCCGCGACCTGCTCGACCCGGACTTGAGCAACCGGCTGGCCGACATCCTGGCGCGCCATGGGGTGGCCGCCAGCGCCTTCTGCCTGGAGATCACCGAAAGCGCGATCATGGACGACCCGCAGCGTGCCGAGGCCATGCTCAACCGGCTGTCCGAACAGGGCTTCAAGCTGTCGATTGACGATTTTGGCACCGGCTACTCGTCGCTGGCCTACCTCAAGCGCCTGCCGGTGGATGAGCTCAAGATCGACAAGTCCTTCGTGATGGGCATGGAAACGGGCGAGGACGACGCGATGATCGTGCGCTCTACCATCGACCTGGCGCACAACCTGGGGCTCACGGTGGTGGCCGAGGGGGTGGAGACAGCTGCCATCCTGGAGCGCCTGCGCACCCTGGCCTGCGATGAAGCCCAGGGCTACCACATCACCCGGCCCCTGCCGGTCGAGGATTTCCTGGCCTGGCAGGCGCGACAGGGGTAGGCTGCACCGGTTTTTCGGTCGCCGGGGGCTTCAGATCAGGGGCGGCTGAAATTCATTTGGGCGCCGACCGGCCCGCAGGCGAAAATACGCGCAATGTCTTCTTCTGCTCCTCGCCCGCCTGCGGGCCCCGCCGCCCCGGCCGCCGATGCCGGTGGCCCTTCTTCGCCAGCCACGCCGCGCCCCGTGCTGCGCCGCCCCACCCTGGCGGCCAAACCCGCGCCCGCGCGGCCTGCGCCACCGCCCCGGGCCCCCCGGCCCGCCCGGGCGCCCGCACCGTCCACCTACCGCGTCGCGTCGGGCGCATTTGTGGCGCCCGTTCGCCAGGTGCCTGCGCCCGCCACCAGCACCGTGGGCGGCCTGCCCACCTCGCGCCTGAACAAGCGCATGGCCGAGCTGGGCCTGTGCTCGCGCCGCGAGGCCGACGACTGGGTGGAGCAGGGCTGGGTCAAGGTCAACGGTGTGGTGGCCACCATGGGCCAGCAGGTCACGGCGGCCGACCGCATTGAGGTGGACAAGATTGCCCAGGGTTTCCAGGAGCAGCGCGTCACCATCCTGCTGAACAAACCCATTGGCTATGTGAGCGGCCAGGCCGAGGACGGCCACACGCCCGCCGTGGCGCTGATCAACCCCCGCACCCACTGGCGCGACGACCCCAGCCGCAACCGCTTCTCCCCGCCGCAGCTGCGGGGCCTGGCGCCCTGCGGGCGGCTCGATATCGACTCGGTGGGCCTCCTGGTGCTGACCCAGGACGGCCGCGTGGCCCGGCAGATCATTGGCGAGGACTCCGTGATGGAAAAGGAGTACTTGGTGCGCGTGGTCTACCAGGCACCCGGTCAGGCGGTGCCACGCCACCCCGGTGAGCGCTCCGCGCCGCTGCAGGAAATTGACGAGCGTGATCCTGTCAGCACCAATGTGCAGGCAGTGTTCCCCAAAGAGTTGCTGGAGCGCCTGCGCCATGGCCTGAGCCTGGACGGCGAGGCGCTCAAGCCCGCCAAGGTTGATTGGCAAAACCCCGAGCAACTGCGGTTTGTGCTCACCGAGGGCAAAAAGCGCCAGATCCGCCGCATGTGCGAGCTGGTAGGGCTCAAGGTGGTGGGCCTCAAGCGCATCCGCATCGGCCGCGTGACCCTGGGCAACCTGCCCGTGGGGCAGTGGCGCTATCTGTCGCCCAACGAGCGCTTCTGAAAGCTGCCGGGCTCCGACAACCCCCCCCCTATTTTTCTGGATCGGAGCCTTTCTCATGCCTTCTTCGCGGCCACCGCGCACGCCCAACGGCGTCCCGGCTTCTGGAACCAACCCCCTGCGGCAGCTGCGCGCCTCGGACCTGCGCGGCGTGGCCCGCCTGGCCACGCAGGCCACCACCGGCATCAGCCGTGTGGCCGAGGGCGTGCACCAGTCGGTGCGCGGCACCTTGGGGCTGCCCGGCGGGGCCCAGCCGGGCCGCACCGGGGGGCTGACCGGTTTGGTCTACCAGAGCATCCGGGGGGTCGCGAAGCTGGTGGACGCGGGCCTGCAGGCGGGGCTCACGCGGCTGGAACCCTTTTTCTCGGCGAACGCGCCCGGCACCGAGGTGCTGTGGGAGCGCGAGGCGGTCCTCGCCGCCCTCAACGGTGTGATGGGCGACCGCCTGCAGCAGGACAACAACCCGCTGTGCACCCACATGGGTTGGTACCAGCAGGGCCTGCCGCTTGATGCGCGCGCCCTGGGCGCTGCGGGCACGGCCACCGGCAAATTGCTGGTGCTGGTGCATGGGCTGTGCATGAACGACCTGCAATGGCAGCACGGCGGCCACGACCATGGCGCCCACCTGGCCCAGGCGCTGGGCTACACGCCGGTGTACCTGCGCTACAACACCGGCCAGCACATCTCGACCAACGGCGCCGAGCTGTCGGCCCTGCTCGAATCGCTGGTGGCCACCTGGCCCGTGCCTGTGACGGAGCTGGCCGTGCTGGCCCACAGCATGGGCGGGCTGGTGGTGCGCAGCGCCTGCCACCACGCGGCCACCCAGGCGGCGGCCCCCAGCGGCTGGTTGCCCCGGCTGCGCCAGGTGGTTTTTCTGGGTGCGCCCCACCATGGCGCGCCGCTGGAGCGGGCCGGGAACTGGGTGGACGTGCTGCTGGGCAGCACCCCCTATTCGCGGCCGTTTGCCCGGCTGGCGCAGCTGCGCAGCGCAGGCATCACCGATTTGCGGTACGGCCATGTGCTCGATGTCGACTGGCAGGGGCGAGACCGCTTTCGCACCCGACCCGACCAGCGCACCCCCGTGCCCCTGCCCGCTGGGGTAGCCTGCTACGCGGTGGCCGCCACGTTGGCCGCCCGGCGCAGCCCGGTGGCTGAGCGGCTGGTGGGGGACGGGTTGGTGCCCTTGCGCAGCGCCCTGGGCATCCACGATGATGCTGTGCGGGGGCTCGGGTTTGCCAAGGACCAGCAGGCGGTGTTCTACCGCCTGGGCCATCTGGCGCTGCTGGGCGATGCTGGCGTGGCCCGGCAGCTGGAGCAGTGGATGGCGGCGCCCACATGACGTTGGCCCGGTGCCGGGGTGCGGCTACGATGTGTTCATGCAGCAATAGACAACAAGGAGAAACTTGTGAGTGATGTGAAATACCGCCTGGTGACCCGCAGCGACTTTGACGGCCTGGTCTGCGCCGTGCTGCTCAACGAGCTGGACCTGATTGACGAAATCACCTTTGTCCATCCGAAAGACATGCAGGATGGCAAGATCGCCATCACCAGCCGCGACATCACCACCAACCTGCCCTATGTGCCCGGGGCGCACCTGGTGTTTGACCACCACGAGTCCGAAACGGTGCGCAACTCGGGCCGCCGGTCCGAGAACCACATCATCGAGGCGCATGCGCCCTCGGCCGCGCGCGTGGTCTACAACCACTACGGCGGCAAGGCGGCCTTCCCGCGCATCACCGACGACATGATGGCGGCGGTGGACCAGGCCGATTCGGCCCAGTATTCGCGCGAAGACATTCTCGACCCCCAGGGCTGGGTGCTGCTGAACTACATGATGGATTCACGCACCGGGCTGGGCCGCTTCCGGGAGTTCCGCATCAGCAACTACGCGCTGATGATGGACCTCATCCAGTATTGCCGCGACCACACCATCGACGACATCCTGGCCCTGCCCGACGTGCAGGAGCGGGTGCAGCTTTACCGCGAGCACGCGGCCAAGGCCAAGGAGCAGCTGCAGCGCTGCGCCATCCGCATCGGCAAGCTGGTGGTGCTGGACCTGCGCGAGGAAGAGACCATCTGGGCCACCAACCGCTTCATGATCTATGCGCTGTTCCCGGAGTGCAACATCTCCATCCATGTGATGTGGGGGCTGCAGAAGCAGAACACGGTGTTTGCCACGGGCAAGTCCATCCTGGACCGCAGCAGCCATGTGCACATCGGCAACCTCATGCTGGAGTTTGGCGGTGGGGGCCATGCGGCTGCAGGCACCTGCCAGGTGTCCAACGACAAGGCCGACACCATCCTGCAGACCTTGGTGCAGCGCATCACACTCGAAAACTGAGCGGTCTATCGCTCAATCTTCGCCGAACAGCCCCCGGTAAATGGCGGCGCCCAGCAAGGCGCCCGCAATGGGCGCGGCCCAGAACACCCACAGCTCCGACAGCGCATAGCTCGGCCCAAACAGTGCGGGGCCGGTGCTGCGCGCCGGGTTGACCGAGGTGTTGGTCACCGGGATGGAGATCAGGTGGATCAGCGTGAGGCACAGGCCAATGGCCATGCCGCCCACGCCTTCCGCTGCGTGCCGCGAAGTCACGCCCAGGATTACGATCAGAAACACCGCCGTGAGCACGACCTCGGCCACCACAGCCGCCATCAGCCCGTAGCCACCGGGGGAATGCTCGCCATAGCCGTTGGTGGCAAACCCGCCAATGTCCGCGCCGGGCTTGCCTGTGGCGATGAGGTAAAGCACCCCGGCGGCCACAATCGCGCCCAGCACCTGTGCCACCACGTAGCCGGGCAGTTCAGACGCCTTGAACCGCCCGCCCAGTGCAAGGCCCACGGACACCGCCGGGTTGAAATGCCCGCCCGAGATGGGCCCCAGCGCGTAGGCCCCGGTCAGCACCGTCAGGCCAAAAGCCAGGGACACGCCCAGAAACCCGATGCCCAGCTGCGGAAAAGCGGCCGCCAGCACGGCACTGCCACAGCCGCCGAAGGTGAGCCAGAACGTGCCGAGGAACTCGGCAGACCATTTTTGCAAAGAGGTGGGCATGGGCTTGTCCAAAAAAGCAGATGGGCAGCTGCTGGCACCGGCCTGCAGCAAATGCGGCATCTTAGGAGGGTAAAATATGCTGAACAAGCGTTAATTGCGCGCAAATTGTCAACAATGCTCTTGCGATCGCTGCGAGTGCGTCTGGCGCGTCAAAACCGCGCCAGATGGCGGGACTGCTGTCCATGCACTCTCAGTCGCCGCCAAAGCTCCGCCGGTCTTGAAATCGCGCCATCCGCCCTGAGGTGAACACGCGCGAATGTCTTTTGCACCGCAGGTGCACCAAAGGCATTTCTCAAGATCGTATGAAGTAGCCCATTCCAAGACCAAGACACCATGAGCACCAAACAAACCCTGTCTTTCCAGGCCGAAGTGGCCCAGTTGCTGCACCTGGTCACCCACTCGCTGTACTCCAACCAGGAAATCTTCCTGCGCGAGCTGATCTCCAACGCGTCCGATGCCTGCGACAAGCTGCGCTTTGAGGGCCTGAACAACTCCGCATTGTTCGAGGACGCGCCCAACCTCGAAGTGCGCGTGAGCTTCGACAAAGATGCCAAGACGCTGACCATCACCGACAACGGCATCGGCATGAGCCAGCAGGAGGCCATTGACCACCTGGGCACGATTGCCAAGAGCGGCACCAAGGACTTCATGGGCAAGCTCTCGGGCGACCAGAAGCAGGATGCCCAGCTCATCGGCCAGTTCGGCGTGGGCTTTTACTCCGGCTTCATCGTGGCCGACAAGATCACCGTGGAATCGCGCCGTGCGGGCCTCCAGGCCGACGAAGGTGTGCGCTGGATCAGCGGCGGCACGGGCGACTTCGAGGTGGAAACCATCACCCGCGCCCAGCGCGGCACCAGCATCATCCTGCACCTGCGTGACGATGCCGAGGAATACCTCAACGCCTGGAAGCTCAAGCAGGTCATCGCCAAATACTCCGACCACATCAGCCTGCCCATCCTGATGGAAAAGGAAGAGTGGAAAGACGGCGAACTCATCAATCCATCGGACGAAAACGGCGGCCGCCAGCCCGGTGGCATGGTCAAGACCGGCGAGTGGGAAACCATCAACAAGGCCAGCGCCCTGTGGACGCGCCCCAAGAAAGACATCACCGAAGAGCAGTACGCCGAGTTCTACAAAACCATCAGCCACGACCACGAGGCCCCGCTCACCTGGGCGCACAACCGCGTGGAAGGCAACACCGAGTACACGCAGCTGCTGTACATCCCTGCCAAGGCGCCGTTCGACCTGTGGAACCGCGACAAGAAGGCGGGCGTGAAGCTGTACGTGAAGCGCGTCTTCATCATGGACGACGCCGAGGCGCTGATGCCCACCTACCTGCGCTTTGTGAAGGGCGTGATCGACTCGGCCGACCTGCCGCTGAACGTGAGCCGCGAGCTGCTGCAGGAAAGCCGCGACGTGCGCGCGATCCGCGAAGGCAGCACCAAGCGTGTGCTGAGCATGCTGGAAGACCTGGCCAAACACGACAAGCACGACACCGCCGCCAATGCCGACGGCGTGACCGATGTGGTGGACGCTGACGACAAGGCCAAGGAAGGCAAGTACACCGCGTTCTACAGCGAGTTTGGCGCCGTGCTGAAGGAAGGCCTGGGCGAAGACTTTGGCAACCGCGAGCGCCTGGCCAAGCTGCTGCGTTTTGCCTCCACCACCAGCGACGCCGTGACGGTGGGCTTTGCCGACTACAAGGCCCGCATGAAGGAAGGTCAGGAGGCGATTTACTACATCACCGCCGACACCCTGGCCGCCGCCAAGAACAGCCCACAGCTCGAAGTCTTTAAAAAGAAGGGCATCGAAGTGCTCTTGATGACCGACCGCGTGGACGAGTGGGCGCTGAACTACCTGCACGAGTTTGACGGCACGCCGCTGCAAAGCGTGGCCAAGGGCGCGGTGGACCTGGGCAAGCTGCAGGACGAAGCCGAGAAGAAGGCCGCCGAAGAAGCCGCTGAAGCCTTCAAGCCCGTGCTGGCCAAGCTGAAAGAAGCGCTCAAGGACAAGGCCAAAGACGTGCGCGTGACCACCCGCCTGGTGGACTCGCCCGCCTGCCTGGTGGTGCAGGACGACGGCATGAGCACGCAGCTGGCCCGCATGCTCAAGCAGGCCGGCCAGCAGGCCCCCGAGTCCAAGCCCGTGCTGGAGGTGAATGCCGAACACGCGCTGGTGAAGAAGCTCGACGGCAGCGTGCACTTCCACGACCTGGCCCACATCCTGTTCGACCAGGCCCTGCTGGCCGAAGGCGGTTTGCCCGAAGACCCGGCTGCGTATGTCAAGCGCGTGAACGCGCTGCTGGCCTGAGGTCGGGCGAGCGGGGGGCTGGCGGGTGCGCCCTTGGGGCGCAATCTGCCGTCACCGCGCATGCATAGGCGCTTGGCTGCTATCAAAAATTGAAACCCCGGGTGCTGAGCAGCGCCCGGGGTTTTTCTTTGGAAGCTGGGAAAACGGCAGGTCGGTGCAGCGCCTGTTTTACTCCTGCGGCTGTGCCTGCTCCAGCAGCCGCGCATACACCTGGTTGCGCTCTTGCGGGTCCGCATCCATCAAGGTCTTGAGGGCCTCGTCGGGCAGGCGCATGCCCCGGCGCCGGTCGGTCGCCACCGGCAGATTGCGCCAGCCGGAGAGCACCAGCCAGTCCCACAACTCCCCCGAGATCCGATGCGTGACCGCCATCTTCAGCGCTCCCCGCTGGATGTCCGAGCCCACCACGGGCACCTGCCCCACCGGTGCAGGGCGGCGTGCCTGTCGAATCGACAAAACGTTGCGTATCCAGTCCTTCATGGGCGGGCTGTGGGGAATGTTGAGCTGGTGCAGCATAGCCCACTGTGCTGGTTTTGCTCAAGCCTCATGGGCCCGCATGGCACTGCACGGTGCCGCTGTTCGCAGCGCAAATCACCGCTTTGGCCTGCGCGCAATGTCCTGCGATCCACCGCTTGAATCGCTGAAGCCTTGATGGCTTGCATCGGGCAAGGAAACCAAGCGCTGCACTGTCGCCCGCCGAGTCGAACAACGCTGCAATGCACCAGCGTGGTGCGAACGACACGCATGGCATCCGGCAATGGTTAACGATTGTTGCCCCGCAGCAATGCGCCTGTTTCGTGGATAGATTCGAGCGCTGCTTCAGCCACCAAGGCTGGGCGTCTTCGCGGTCTCCCCTCACACCGATTTTTACAAACCCGAAAAGGGGCTGGTGAGGTTGCGGCGTGGCCAAAAACTTGAGCTGTTCATCACTTCAGGACTATCTATGTTCAATCCGTTGTCGCGCCTCTTTGTGGGCGCGCATCCACCCAGTAGACATACACAGGAATTTGACGGTACCAAACTTCCCGGGCAGGGCATGCTCCATCAGCGCTGGGCGGAGATGTTCCGTCAGGTATCACGCGCCTTGCGCCGGTTTTGTTGGCTGCTGCTGGCGAATGGATTGGTCGCGGGGGCTGCCTTGGCGCAGTCTGCGGACCTGGTGGTGAACCACGCAGACTCTCCGGACCCGGGGCCAGCCGGCGGCATCTTCACGTACACGCTGCGCATCGACAACAACGGACCCAATGGGGCGGTAGGTGTCACGCTGACAGACACCTTGCCCACAGGTTCCGTCTTCATTGATGTCAACACCACGGCGGGCACCTGCAACCAGGCTGGCGGCACGGTCAATTGCGTCTTGGGCGACATTCCGTTCAATGCCAATCAAACGGTGACGGTGCGCGTGCGCTTGCCCTCGGCCGGGGTGTGGACCAACACCGCCACGGCGGGCAGCACCACCACCGATCCCAACACCAGCAACAACGTCAACAGCATCCAGGCCACAACGGCCACGCAAGCGGCGGATCTCTCGCTGTCGGCCGTTCCGTCTGTTGCCAGCGTGAACGCGGGCCAGGCCTACAGCTACGCATTGCAGGCCACCAACCATGGACCGGATGCGGCAGATGGCAGCCAGAGCATCACCTTCACCGTCCCTGCGGGCGCGTCGATCACCGCAGCGCCCTCGGGCGGTGGCTGGTCGTGCACGCCATCCAGCGGCTACCCGCTGAGCAGCGGCAACGTGAGCTGTACCCGTTCTGGCACCTTGGCGAATGGCGCCACCACATCGGTGTTGACAGTGCCTGCCGTGTCCAACGCGAACGGCACCGTGACAGCTGCGTTCGCCGTGGCGGGCCGCAAGCCAGACAGCGCGACCATGCCGGATGGGGACCTGACCAACAACACGGTCACCGTGGACGTGGCCTCCAACTCCGGGGTGGATGTGTCGATCACCAAAACGGCCGCCAGCTCCAACGTGGCGCAGGGTGGCAATGTGGTGTACACGCTCACGCCCCGTCTCAATGGTGGTGTGTCGCTGGTGGGGCAGGTCGTTACGGTGACCGATACCTTGGGGGCCGGGTTGACCTTTGTCTCGGCCACGGGCTCCGGATGGACATGTGATGCCACCATCACCTGCACCCGGTCAGAGTACATGGGCGCCAACTTCAGCAACATGCCCGCCATTACCGTGACCGCCACGGCGGACAACACAGGGGTGTTGGCCAACACGGCGGGGGTCAGCACCGCGCTGCCGGATCCCGTGCCCGGCAACAACAGCGCCACGGCCAATGTCACGTCCAGCAACGACGCCGACATGCGGTTGACCAAAACGGCCAGCATCAACCCGGTAGTGCCCAACCAGCCGTTCAACTACACCCTGACAGCACGCAACACCGGCCCCTTGGCCATCCCTGCGGGCCAGACCATCACCATCACCGACCAGGTTCCGGCGGGGGCGACCCTCAACACCCTCGTCAGCGCAACCGGATGGACCTGCGATGCCTTGCCGTTTGCTGGCCCTGGTGCATGGAACTGCTCTCGCTCCACCGCGCTGGCGGCCAACACCGACGCGCCTGTGGTCACTGTCTCTGCCATGCTGACCGGCACCGGTACGGCCACCAACAACGCCTGCGTGGCCCTGGGGGCGGGCCTGCGTGTGGACAGCAATGCCGCCAACAACTGTGCGGGGGTCAGCGTCACATCGACGGGCACGCAGGCCGATCTACGCGTGGTGTCCAAAACGGCGTCGCCCACCACCGTGGTGGCTGGCGAGAACCTGACCTACGTCATCACCGTGGAGAACCTGGGCCCAGCAACTGCCACCAATGTGGTGGTGTCGGATACCTTGGCCAGCCTGGTCAATACGGGGGGCTTTCAGTCGGCCATAGCCTCGCAGGGCTCTTGCACGCCCAACGGGGTGACCAACGGGACTTCGCAGAGTCTGAGCTGTTCCCTGGGCGCTCTGACAGCGGGCGCACAAGCGACTGTGACCCTGGTGGTACGTCCCAATATCGCAGCTACCGGCAATCGCATGAACACGGCCACCGTGCGGTCCACCGATGTGGGAGACCCTGATCAATCCAACAACAGCGGCAGCGTGACCAGCCAGGTCACGGCCCTGGTGGATGTCACGGCCGCCAAGACCGCGACCCCCGCCTCCGTGGCAGCCGGAGCACCGATCACCTTCGTGGCGACGATCGGAAACACCGGGCCGTCCACCGCGCAAACGGTGCAGATGGTGGACACCTTGCCCTCCAACGCCGCCTTCATCGAGCTGGTCACCGTCAGCGGGGGTGGAACCTGCTCGCCGATCACGGCGGGCACCGTCGGAGGAACCCTCACCTGCACCTGGACGAGCATCACGGCGGGCTCGCAGCAGACGGCAACCTACCGCATGCGGCCCCTGGGCAACGCTGCAGGCAGCAACGTTGTCAACAGCATTGCCGCAACCACGGCCACTGCCGAGTCCAACACGAGCAACAACAGCGCAACGACCACGACACCCGTCACGGCCGCGCAACTCGACATCCTGGTGAACAAGGTGGACAGCGCCGACCCGGTGGACCTGGGGCAACCAACCACCTACACCATCACCATCAACAACAGCGGTCCCTCCTATGGGACCAATGTGGTGATGACGGACATCTTCCCGGCCCCGGGCTCGGCGCCGACCGCGACCTTCAGCTACCAGGGTGCATTGACTGTGAATGCGGGGGGCGTGTGCACCGAGCCGACCGTGGGCGCTACCGGTGGCACGCTGCGCTGCGTTTTCCCGGGCCTGAACAGTGGCCAGACGGCAACGGTGACTTACGTCATGCGTGCGGAAACGCTCACGGTGGCGGGTGCGACCAGCGGTACGGCCTTCAACCAGGCCAGCGTGACCGTGGACGAAACGGAAACCACCCTGGCCAACAACGTGGTCACACATGACACCACCGCACGCCGCTTTACCGTGGCAACCGACTTGGCGCTGGTCAAGTCGGCACCTGCGGGCCCATTGGCGCCCGGCGCGTCGCTCAACTACACCCTGACGGTCACCAACAACGGCCCCCTGGCCAGCGATGGCGCACAGGTGGTGGATGTGCTGCCAGCGGGGGGGAGCTTTGTCTCGGCCGTTGGCTGCGTGAACGCGGCAGGCACAGTGCGGTGCGCGATCGGGCCCCTGGCAGTGGGGGCTTCGCGGACCTTCACGCTGGTGACGGCGTTGGCATCGCCCTATACCGGCGCACGTCCGCTGGTCAACACAGCCACGCTGGATGCTCCGGGTGACACCAATCCCGGCAACAACTCCAGCACCGCCACCACCACGGTGTCGGTGCCACCCAGCGGGGCCAGCAGCATTCCAACCTTGTCGGAATGGGGGCTGATCATCCTGTCCACCCTGCTGGGCCTGATGGCTTGGGGGCAGGCGGCGCGGGGGCGGCGTCGCTGACCGCTTTTTTGTAGTCCCCCTCCGTGCTTCGCACACCTGCGAAGCGCTCGGGGAGGGGCTGGCCAGCACGCACCATGGCGTGCTGGCCATTTTTTTGTTTGCAGATAATGCGAGCTTCGCCTGCATTTTCTGCAGGCAGCTTTGTCCTTCAAGAATCCCATGCTGCGTTTTTTTCTCACCTTTGTGCTGCTTCAGCTCTCCCTTTTTGGCATCAACATGCTGGGCGTGGTGCAGCAGCATGTGGTTCTGCCATGGACGGAATTGCTGGCGCGTGCCTGTGTGGCGTTGGTCATGCTGTTTGACGAAACGGCTGCGGCGGCTGGCAAGGTGTTGTGGAACACTGCGACCGGGTTTGGTGTTTCGATCGAGCCCGGATGCAACGGTATCGAAGCCTGCATCGTGCTGTTTGCCGCCGTGCTGGCTTTCCCCTCGTCCTGGCGCCACAAGCTGGTCGGTCTGTTGGCCGGTTTTGTGGCGGTGCAAGGGCTCAACGTGGTGCGGGTGATCAGCCTCTTCTACCTGGGGCAGTGGAATACGCAAGTGTTCAACTTTGCGCACGAGTACCTGTGGCAGGCACTCATCATGCTGGATGTGCTGGTGGTCTGGCTGCTGTGGGTGCGTGCAGGCAGCAAGTCCCAGAAGTCGTCCGGCCCTCCATCGCCGCCTGAAGATCCACCTGCGCCCCCGGCGTACTCCGCCGCCTCGCCACAGCCTGCCGGCCCGCTGGTGAGTGCGTCTTTGGACCTGACGCCGCCAGTGCGATGAGCCGACAGCGAAGCAACGGACTGCCCATGCGCCGACTCTCTCCATTGACGATCTTCATGCTGTCCGCCTTCGGGTGGATCGTGGCCCTGACGGCACTGTGGTCGCAGGTGGCCGCCTGGACTTCCTACCCTGTGGGGGTGCTTTCGCACATGGCGCTGGAGCAGAGTGCGCCCATGTGGGTGCGGCAAGTGCATTTGTCGCCGGGCAACATGGAGGTGGATACGGCGATCTCCGTTCCTGACGCAGGTGGGCGACGTGGGGAGATCACCATTGATGTCAGCACAGCGCGCTATGCCTATGGGCTGCCGATTTTCATTGCGCTGGTGCTGGCGGCCCGTGGCCGGGGGCGCCTGGGCCGTGTGGCCGCAGGCTATGCCCTGTTGCTACCGTTCCAGGCATTCAGCCTGACGATGAGCGCCCTGATGCAAATGGTGCTGGCCGCCCAGGCCGACATCCGCCTGCTGAGGGTGTCCCAGTGGCAAATGGAGACCATTGTGTATGGCTACCAGCTGGGCTCTCTGGTGCTGCCTACGCTGGTGCCTATCCTGCTCTGGCTGTGGATGGACCGCAAGTTCGTGAACGATGTGCTGATCCGCAGCTGGCGCGAGTCACTGCCGCCGGCTGCGTCTTCGCCTTGAGCCCGGCCTGCGGACACAGCCGGCCACTACCCTGAAAGTGTTTCGGTGGCCGCTGCGCGTTGCTGCGCAGGGGCGCGGTGGAGGGCCGGTGCGCCCACAGGATCCAGCCGGTACCCCATCCCATAAATCGCCGAGATCGTGTAGCCGTTGTCCTCGGTCAGCTCCAGCTTGGTGCGCAGGCGCGACATGTGGGTGTCGAGCGAGCGCGAGGGGGTTTCGGCGCCGTCGCCCCAGACGGCCTCGCGCAGGTGGGTGCGGGACAGCAGGCGGCCAGCGTTGCGGAACATGAACAGGGCCAGTTCGTACTCGCGGTTCTTGAGTTCGATGGGCTGGCCGTGCACGCTCAGGGAGCGCTTGTCGGCGTCGAAGCGGTAAGCGCCGAAGGCCATGCGAGCGCCCATGCTTTCAGGGTAAGCGCGGCGCAGCAGGGCAGTGGTGCGGGCCACCAGTTCGCCCATGCGCAAGGGTTTGCTCATGAAATCGTCGGCACCGCGCGAGAATGCCTCGATCACGTCGCGCTCGTCGTTGCGGCGGGTGATGAACAGGATGGGCAGCTGCATGCCGCCCATGTCGCGCACTGTCTGCACGACCTCGGTGCCCTCCATGTCGGGCAGGTGCCAGTCCACGATCAGCAGGTCGAAGGTGTCGTGCCGCAGGGCATTGAGCAGGCTGCTGCCGTCGGTGTAGGTGTGGCACACATGGTGGTGGCATTCCAAGGTGCCCTTGATCTGCTCCAGCAGGAGAAGGTCGTCGTCAAGGACTGCGATGCGCATGGTGGTGGGCTCGGGGCCGGAGGGCCGTGAAAATCAACTACAAAACACCCCCGTGGAAGGGAGTGCCTCGATGGTGCCCCACATCGGGCTTCTGTGCGCAGGGGTTGACAATCGTTTGCAATGGCCCGGGCCTGCGCTGGCCAGGCTGCCCCGCGCGGTCACATCCCGTCAGGCCACCAGCGGGTCTTCCTGCATCGCCTCGTTCTGCTCGATGAGCATGTCCACCTGCCCGCGCCAGTAGTCGCTGCTGCCGAACCAGGGGAAGTTGGCGGGGAAGATGGGGTCCTGCCAACGGCGTGCGAGCCAGGCGCTGTAGTGGATGAGGCGCAGGGTGCGCAGCGGCTCGATGAGCGCCAGCTCGCGGCGGTCGAAGCTGCGGAACTGCTCGTAGCCGTCGATCAGCGCGCCGAGCTGGTGGGTGCGCTGGCGCCGGTCGCCCGAGAGCAGCATCCACAGGTCCTGCACGGCCGGGCCCATGCGGGCGTCGTCCAGGTCCACAAAGTGCGGGCCGCCCCGGCCCCACTCGTCCAGTGGCGTCCACAGGATGTTGCCGGGGTGGCAGTCCCCATGCAGGCGGATGGGGGTGGCATCTTTCAAGGAAAAATGGCCTTCTCCGCGCTCCTGGTGGATGTTTTTTGCTATCAGTTCAAGAGCGATGTCGCACTGCGTTTTCCACGCGGCGGCCACGTCGAGCGGGATGATGTCGTTGCCCAGCAGCCAGTCGCGCGAGGCCTGGCCGAAGGTCTGCAGGTCCAGCACCGGCCGGTGCACAAACGGCTGGGCCGCGCCCACGGTGTGGATGCGCGCCAGAAAGCGGCCGATCCATTCCAGCACTTCGAAGTCATCCAGCTCGGGCTGGCGCCCGCCGCGCCAGGGGCTGACCGAGAACCCAAAGCCATCGTGCTGGTGCAGGGTGGTGCCGTTCAGCACCAGCGGGCCCACGGCGGGCACTTCGGCGGCCATCAGCTCGGCGGCAAAGGCGTGTTCTTCGAGGATCTGGTCCTCAGACCAGCGGCCTGGGCGGTAGAACTTGGTCACCACGCGCTCGCCGTCTTCCAGCGTGGCCTGGTACACCCGGTTTTCGTACGACGACAGGGCCATGAGGCGGCCGTCGCCATACAGGCCCACGCTGGCCAGCGCGTCCAGCACCTGGTCGGGGGTGAGGCGTGCGTAGGGGTGTTGGTCGTTCGAGGCGTTGGCAGCGGTATCGGGGGGCAATGGGGTCATGCCCCATTGTCGCCGCCATGCCCTTGACGGCCGGGCATAGTGTTTCAGCCAGGCAGCATTGTCGCGATATGCCCGGCGCGCGCGTCGCCGCTGCCCGCCAGCACGCTCGCAAACAGCGCCTGCGTGGCCTGGGGACCTGCATGGTGCTGCACCACCAGCCAGGGCTGTGGCCCCGACGAGACGGCGGTGCTGAACTGGTTCCAGGCCGCCACCAGGCGGTCGTTCAGGCCCTGGGCGCCCCAGTCGGCGTGGCGCTTCTTGACCTGGGCGGGGGCGAAGAACATCACCGGGCGTGGGCCGGGCAACTGGCCTGCGCCGCCCAGGTCCTGCACGTGGCTGGCGCCCACCGAGCAGCTGTAGGCCAGGCCGGTGAAGTGGGCATGGACGCGCTGGCGCAGGCCCACGCTGCCTGCAAAGTCGATGTACACGCTGGGCACAGCGCCGTCCAGCTGGTCCAGCGCGTCATAGGGGATCACGCGGTCGTAGCAGCCCAGGCTTTCGCAGAACGCCACATTGCCCGGCGAGGTGAGGCCGATGACCTCGATGCCTTCGCGCTGCGCGAGCTGGAACGCGGTGCCGTAGGCCGTCTTGCTCGATGCGCTGGACAGCAGCATGCGCTTGGCACCAAAGAACTGCTGGTCTTCCAGAAAGTCGTCGATGAGCCAGGAGGTGATGAACAGCGGCCGCAGCAGCGCCTGCACGTCCTCGTTGTCGGCGCGGTACAGCCCGTCGGTGCCGGTGCGCAGGTAGTGGTTGTAGACCGCGTGCAGGCCTGCCCGGTGGGCAGCGCCGTCGCTGAAGCCTGCGGCGTTCACGCGCTCGGGCGAAAGCACGGCCTGGTTGGACATGGGCCAGTAGCCATAGAGGCGCTCGCCCGCCGCTACGTCGGGGTGCAAGGACTCGGTCACCGTGCCAAAACCCCACACGGGCACGATGCCCCAGCCCGCTTCGCCGGTGGGGAAGAACTGCCAGTAGTTCAGCATGTCGCCCAGCGCGGCGTAAGTGATGTTGTTGGCCGTGAGGGCGAACGACTCGACCCGCACGCGGACCTGGCCGCCTTCCAGCGGGGTGTCGTCGGCGGTCAACAGGCGGGTGCTGGCCAGGTTGTCCTGGCGCACGAGGAGGGTGGTGGTGCTCATGCCGCCACGCTAAACGAAAGCCCGGCGCGGCTCAAGCGGGCCGCGCCACCTCGGCGACAGCGGGGCCCACTTCTTGAACAGGCGCTTAGCCCGGGAACGTCTGGCCCAGCTGCTCGAACGGCAGCGCCTGCTTGACCAGGATGACGGTGCAGGGCGCATCACGCGCGACGCGGATGGGCACGGTGTCGATGAAGCGCTGCATCTGCAGCCCGTGGGTGGCGGCCCCCAGGATCATCATGCTCACGTGGTTGCTGGCCGCGTAGCGCACCAGCGCCAGGGCCACGTCGCCCGCTTCGAGCACGTGGTAGCTCACGGTGTGCCCGGTCAGGTCCAGCCCCTGGGCCCACTGGCGCAGGCGGGCCATGTGCTGGCGGTGCAGCGTGGTTTCGCTGCGGTTGCTGTCGCTGGTGCTGCTGGCGCCGGGCGAGATCACCGTCACGCAGGCCAGCCGCGCGCCGGGGCGGATGCCCAGTGAGCGGGCCACAGCCTGGCGCAGCGAGTACAGCGTGGCATCGCTCACATCGGCATGGGGCACGGCGACCATGAGGATGGGCGTGTCTTCAATCTGCGCCGACGGCAGCGGGCTGGGGGTGTAGTGCATGCCCGCCGCACGCAGCCAGCGCTTGAAATGGGTGGAGAGCGGCGTGCGCTCGGTGCGTTCGCCGCGTTCGGTGATGCGCACCTGCTCGGGGTGGGACAGGTCGAACGCCAGGTGGGCGGCCGAGGGGTAGCGGTGGGAGGCCTCAGGCTCCAGGCAGCGCAGGATGACCTCCTGCAGCCAGGGCGGGATGTCGGCGCGGTGCTTGCGCGGTGGCGCGGGCGTCATCCACAGGCGCTGGCGCATGCCGCCGCTGGTGGTGGGGGCGCCAAAGGGCAGCTCGCCCGTGGCCAGCTCGTACAGCATCACGCCGATGGCAAAGATGTCGCTGCGCGGGTCGCCGCGCACGCCCACCACCTGCTCGGGGGCGATCCACGCGGGCGAGCCCACGGCCTGGCGCATTTCCTCGGCCAGCAGGTCGGGGTAGTGCGCGTGGCACGACAGGCCAAAGTCCAGCAGCACGGCCGTGCCATCTTCTTTGATGAGCACGTTAGCCGGTTTGAGGTCGAGGTGGCACACGTTCTGCTGGTGCAGGCTGTGCGCGGCGCGCGCCGTGGCCGCACCCAGGCGGGCTATGGTTGCGATGTCGCAGCGCCCGGGCGCATCCAACCAGTGCTGCAGCGTCTGGCCGGGGATGTATTCCATGACCAGGTAGGGCAGCCGCACCAGGTCGCCTGCCGCCACAAAACGCGGCGCATGCGGGCCGCTGAGCACGGGCAGGATCTGCAGCTCCACCTCGAAGCTCACGATGTTCTCGGCGCCATCGCCCGCCGTCATGCGCGGGATCTTCATCGCCATGGCAAAGCCGGGGCTGCGGCCTTCCTGTGCGTAGTCCACCGCATAGATGTGCGCCATGCCGCCCGCGTGGATGCAGTCCACCACGCGGAAGCCGTCGATCTCGGTGCCGGGTTCGAGCAGCTTCATTGGCCGTGCTCCAGGCGGTCCGCGTAGAAGCCCGGCAGGCATGCCGCACGGATGGCGGCGGCGGCGGCCAGGTGGTCGTAGGGCACGCGGTAGAAGGTGATCTGTTTGGCGGTGTCGTCGAACACGGCATACATGGCGCGCGCATCGCCATCGCGCGGCTGGCCCACCGAACCCACGATGGCGAGCCACTGGCGGTGTGGCGGCACGGGCACAGGCACGCCGGGCTCGGGGGCAAAACGCATGAGCTTGGCGGTGGGCGTGAGGAAGTACAGCACCTGTTCGTGCACATGGCCGCTGAACACATAGCGGATGGCGGGGTCGAGGGCCTGGGCCGCCGTCATGCTGCGCTCGGCGGCGTTGGAGTCTTCCACATAGCGCCACTGGGCGGGCATGTCGGCGCTGGCGTGCACCAGCAGTGCGCTGGTGCCCAGCCGGGCGGTGAGCGGCAGCGATTGCAGAAACGCGATGTGGCTGTTGCCCAGCTGGTCGTGTGTCCACTGCGCGCCCAGCTCGCTGCGGTTGCGGGGGTTGGCGGGCGGCGCCAGGGCCATGGCGTCGTGGTTGCCCAGCACACACAGGGCGCCCTGCTGGGCCAGGTCGCGCACCTGCTCCACCACCGCCACGGGCTCGCCACCGTAGCCCACCAGGTCGCCCAGCAGCGCAAACTGCTCGGCGCCCTGGGCGCGGGCGTGTTGCAGGCAGGTGTCCAGGGCCTGGCGGTTGGCGTGGATGTCGGACAGCAGGGCGATTTTCATGGTGTTGTCTCCAACCCCATCATCGCGCGCATGGCTGAATGGCAGCTTGCAGGCCGCCGTGCTTTCCCTGATTCAAAGCAAAAATAGCTGCCACCGCCCGTCTATAGGGTGGTGGCAGCTATTGATTTGATAGCTCAGAGGCTGCGCTGTACGGCGGGTTTTTTGTCCAGCGCCAGCACCAGGCCCAGCGCAATGATCGCGGGCAGCGCCTGGCTGAAGAAGATCTTGGGCGCTGCGGTGGCGGCGCCAAACACCCCGGCCACGATCACGCAGGCCAGGAAGAAGATCTTGAACACCCGGTTGCCGGTGAACAGCCCCCAGAACAGGCCCGCCGCCAGAAAACCGTTGTACAGCCCCTGGTTGGCCGCCAGCGTGGTGGTGGCGTCGGCCAGCTCCTGGGTCAGGTTGAAGGTCGCAGAGTCTGCTGACGGCCTCTCTGGGGACCCCAGGGAGGCCGTCAGCAGACTCTTTTGCCCAGGGGCTTGTTCCAGAAGAACATTTCGAGCACGAGGATGTACACATGCTCGATGGCCACCAGGGCCACCGAGATGCGGGGAAGCAACCGGCGGCCCATCGCTTAGACGATCGTGATGGTCACGTCGATGTTGCCGCGCGTGGCGTTGGAGTAGGGGCAGACCTGGTGGGCTGCGTCCACCAGCTTCTGGGCGGTTTCCTTGTCCAGGCCGGGCAGGCTGATGGCCAGGCGGGCGGCGATGCCGTAGGCGTTCGAGATGGGGCCCAGGTCCACTTCGGCGTCGATGGTCACGTCCTGGGGCACGGGGATGCCGATCTTGCCGCCGACGGCCTTCATCGCGCCGATGAAGCAGGCTGCGTAGCCGGAGGCAAACAGCTGCTCGGGGTTGGTGCCGGTGCCGGCCGTGCCGGGCGAGGACAGCTTGACTTCCAGGCGGCCGTCATCGGTCTTGGCGGCGCCATCGCGGCCACCGGTCACGTGCGACTTGGCGGTGTACAGGACTTTTTCGAGCTTGGTCATGGTGTCTTCCTTGCGGTTTTTGCCCACTGGCGGGCGGTGGAGGGAATCGGTTCTTGCGTTGTCTGAAGGCCGTCAGCGTTGCTCGCTGAGCCGGTCTCGCAGCTGCTTGAGTTCGGTGGTCAAGGTGGTCAGCTCGGCAATCGAGCACTGGCTGCTTTGCAGCACGTACGGTGGAATGGCTTCGGCCTGGTTGCACAGTGCGCGGCCTTGCGACGTGAGGGTGATGCGCACACGGCGCTCGTCCTGCACATCGCGCAGGCGGGCAATGTGGCCCTGTGCCTCCAGGCGCTTGAGCAGCGGCGTGAGCGTGCCGGAGTCGAGGAACAGGCGCTCGCCCAGCTCGGACACCGTCACGCCATCCTGCTCCCACAGCACCAGCATCACGAGGTACTGCGGGTAGGTCAGGCCGATGTGGTCGAGCAGGGGCTTGTAGAGCTTGGTCATCGCCAGCGAGGCGGAATACAGCGCAAAGCAGACCTGGTTGTCCAGCCGCAGGATGGCGGGGCTGGGGGTGGAGGGGGTGCTGGGGCTGGGCATGGGGTGAATTGTGGCGGGTTATTAAATTGTGTGAAATTGAATTTTGTAAAACCTTGTTGCGGACGAGGACGGGTTGGATGCGGGAGTGCGGAAAATCGTCCGGTGGTAGACGCGCGCCCGAACAAGGCGCACTCCAAACCTAATTGCTATATTTTTAATAGCTGCATGGGTGTGATGGACGCGCGGTAACGGCCATTTTTGCTTGAGCTTTGCCGCGCCCACACGCGTGATTCCTGCCAACCCTGCCCGAAAGGACGCTGTCGGCGTGGAGGGGCGGGCGCAGCTCGGCGGGCCCGCAGCCGCCTGCGCCCGCGCTCAGCGCCCGCTGAACTGCGCGGGCCGCCGCTCCACAAAGGCGCGCACGCCCTCGGCCGCATCCTCGCTGTTGGCCAGCTGCTTTTGCACCGGGATGAACTCGGCCACCGCCGCCGCCTGCCCCTGCTCAATGGCCTTGAGCACATTGAGCCGCGTGGCCACCACGGCCAGCGGCGCCTGGGCCGCGATGCGCTGCGCGATGGTGATGGCTTCCTCCAGCACCTGCGCAGCCGGTACCACCTTCTGCACGAAGTTCAGGCGGTACGCCTCCGCGCTGCCGAACTCGTCGGCGGTCAGCAGGTGCAGCAACGCATTGCCCGTGCCCGCGCGTTCGGCCATGCGCAGCGTGGCACCGCCCGTGGCCATGATGCCGCGCTGCACCTCCATCTGCGAGAAGCGGCAGTTGTCGGCCGCCACCACGATGTCGGCGCCCAGCATCAGCTCGATGCCCACGGTGAAGCAGATGCCCTTGACCGCCGCCACCATGGGCTTGGTGCGGCGCCTGTAGCCGGGCAGGCCGTAGTCGTGCGGCTCGACCAGGCCTTCGGGGATGGCTTTTTCGCCGCGCTGCATGTAGGCGCTCACGGCAGGCAGATCGAGCCCGGCGGTGAAGTGGTCGCCAAACGCGTGCAGCACGCCCACGCGCAGCTGCGGGTCGTCATCGAGGCGGGTGTAGGCCTCGGCCAGCTGGCGGAACATCGGCGGCGTCCAGCCATTGCGCTTGGCGGGCCGGTTGATGCCGATCAGCAGCACATGGCCGATGACCTGGGTGTCGATGTTGCCCTCGGGCGGGGGCGTGGTGGGGGTGATGTTTGTCATGGGCGCGGGTCTCCTGGCCCCTGATTGAAAACGCTTAGCGCGCTGGGCGCCGTCTCAGCCGAGACAGTGCGAATGACAAGCGTAAGTGGCCTCAAAAACTGGCGCGGCCCATGCGAGTGCGCCCGCGCAAGGGCCGCCACGACATGTGAATGTCGTCTTCACTCCGTGCGCCGGGTGCGTCCCCCTCTGGGGGGAAGGCGCGAAGCGCCTCAGGGGGGTTAGTAGCTATACACGCCCTGGCCCGTTTTGCGGCCCAGGCGGCCCGCCGCCACCATTTCCTTGAGCAGCGGGCAGGGGCGGTACTTGCTGTCGCCAAACTCGGTCAGGTACACATCCATCACCGCCAGGCACACATCCAGGCCGATCATGTCCGCCAGCGCCAGCGGGCCGATGGGCTGGTTGCAGCCCAGTTTCATGCCCGCGTCGATGTCCTCGGGGGTGGCCAGACCTTCGGCCAGCACGAAGAAGGCCTCGTTGATCATGGGCACCAGGATGCGGTTCACCACAAAGCCGGGCGCGTTCTTCACGGTGATGGGGCTCTTGCCCAGGGCCTCGGCCAGGGCCTTCACGGCGTCGTGCGTGGCGTCGCTGGTCTGCAGGCCACGGATGATCTCCACCAGCGCCATCATGGGCACGGGGTTGAAGAAGTGCATGCCGATGAACTTGTCGGCGCGGCTGGTGGCGGCGGCCAGCTTGGTGATGGAGATCGAAGAAGTGTTCGATGCGATCAGCACCTCGGGCGCCACGATGGCGTCCACCTGCTTCAGGATCTTGAGCTTGAGCTCGTAGTTTTCGGTGGCGGCCTCAATCACCAATTGCGCGGCTTTGAGGTCGTCGTAGCTGGTGGAGGTCTTGATGCGGCCCAGCGCGGCGGCCTTGTCGGCTTCGCTGATCTTTTCCTTCTTGATCAGGCGGTCCAGGCTGCCGGCCACGGTGGCCAGGCCTTTTTGCACTGCAGCATCGGAGATATCAACCATCACCACGTTGATGCCCGACACCGCACAGGCCTGTGCAATGCCGTTGCCCATGGTGCCTGCGCCGATGATGCCTACGGTCTGAATCGTCATATAGAGAGCCCTCTTCAAAGTGAAACGGATGGCCGGAATGGTAAGGGGAATCGCACGACCGTTCGGTTATCGTGCGTCAAACCTGAACCAACAAGCCGCTGCGCAGCATGGCGGAGGAGA
Organism: Acidovorax sp. Q11; assembly: GCF_054950075.1. Lineage (NCBI taxonomy): Bacteria > Pseudomonadati > Pseudomonadota > Betaproteobacteria > Burkholderiales > Comamonadaceae > Acidovorax > Acidovorax sp. Q11. Next base: position 38,783 of record NZ_JBUDZG010000022.1, read on the forward strand.
CACAACAACATGTTCGACTACATCGTGATCGGCGGCGGCTCGGCGGGCTCCGCGCTGGCTGGCCGCCTGACCGAAGACCCCTCCGTGCGCGTCTGCCTGCTGGAGGCGGGCCCCGCCGACAAGAGCGTGCTCATCCACTGCCCCGCCGGGCTGGCCGTGATGGCCAAGTTCGAGCTGAACGGCTGGGGCTTCAACACAACGCCGCAGACCGCGCTGAACAACCGGCGCGGCTACCAGCCACGCGGCAAGGTGCTGGGGGGCTCCAGCTCCATCAACGCCATGGTCTACATCCGGGGCCAGCATGCCGACTACGACCACTGGGCTGCGCAGGGCAACCCGGGCTGGGGCTGGGAGGATGTGAAGCCCTATTTCCTGCGCGCCGAGCACAACGAGCGCGGCGCCGATGCCTGGCACGGCCAGGGCGGGCCTTTCAACGTGGCCGACTTGCGCTCGACCAACCGCTTCAGCCACCACTTCACTGAAGCGGGTGTGCAGGCCGGGTACCCGCACAACACCGACTTCAACGGGGCCAGCCAAGAGGGCGTGGGCCTGTACCAGGTCACGCACAAGAACGGCGAACGCCACAGCGCGGCCAAGGGCTACCTCACGCCCCACCTTGCGCGCTCCAACCTGCAGGTCATCACCGGTGCCCACGCCACGCGCATCCTGTTCGAGGGCACGCGCGCCGTGGGCGTCGAATACCGCCAGGGCGGTGCCTTGAAGCAGGTGCGTGCGGGGCGCGAAGTGCTGCTGAGTGCGGGGGCACTGCTGTCGCCGCAGCTGCTCATGCTGTCGGGTGTGGGGCCGGCCGCCCATTTGCAGCAGCACGGCATCCCGGTGCTGCACGACCTGCCGGGCGTGGGCCAGCATCTGCACGACCATCCCGACGTAGTGCAGGTGCTGGACGCCCCCGAGCTCAAGGACCTGTTCGGCCTGTCACTGTCGGGCATGGCGCAGACGCTGCGCGGCATTGCCGAATGGCGCAAGCACCGCACGGGCATGTTGACCACGAACTTTGCCGAGGCGGGGGGCTTCATCAAGAGCGACCCGTCCGAGCCCGCGCCCGACCTGCAGCTGCACTTTGTGATCGGCAAGCTGGTGGACCACGGGCGCAAGACCGTGTTCGGTCATGGCTACTCGGCCCACGTGTGCCTGCTGCAGCCCAAGAGCCGCGGCGCGGTCACGCTGGCCAGCCGCGACCCCATGGCCTTGCCTTTGGTGGACCCGAACTTCCTGGCCGATCCTGATGACATGGCGCGCATGGTGCGTGGCTTCAAACGCACGCGGGAGATCCTCATGCAACCGGCGCTCGCGAAGTTCGGCGCCAAGGAGCTGGCGGCCTCGACCAGTGCGCGCACCGATGCCGAGATCGAGCAGTTCATCCGCCAGTACGCCGACACCATCTACCACCCCGTGGGCACCTGCCGCATGGGGCCGGGGCCGCTGGATGTGGTGGATGCCGAACTGCGTGTGCATGGCCTCGTGGGCCTGCGCGTGGTGGACGCGTCCATCATGCCGCGCATCGTGAGCGGCAACACCAATGCGCCGACGGTGATGATTGCGGAGAAGGCGGTGGACCTGCTGCGTGCGCGGGTGTGAAGGAATTCACATTTGCGGCGCTGAAGGCGTTATTTAAGGTTCGCAGAAGGTCTGCTTAAGGAGTTTTTAACAGGCAAAACTGCCGCGCGTTCCTAGACTTCTTTTCATGGAAGCGGGTGCATGGTGCACCCGGCCCGGCACCCCCAAAGCAGGGTGTTGAGAGGCCCCACGAGGCCATGAAAGAAGCTCATGAAGATTGATTCCCGCGAAATTGCTGCACTGACCCAAGCCCAGCCCGCCGCCCCCCGCATGGACATGTATGCCAGCATCCACAAGGCGCTGCGCGCTTTCATGGCCGACACGCTGCTGGGCCTGGGCCGCATGGATGTGGACGACGACCTGGAGTTTTCCCACACCTGCGACCGCGTGATGCAGCTGCTGAACCTGTGCCGCGCGCACCTGCACCATGAGAACCAGTTCGTGCACGCCGCCATGGAGGCGCGCCAGCCCGGATCCAGCCAGAGCATTGCCGGTGAACATGTGGAGCACGAACAGGCCATCGTCGCTTTGGCGGACGGTGTAAACCACCTGATGGCCTGTGCCAAGCCCGCACGCCCAGCAGCCACCCAGGCCCTGTACCGCCAGCTGGCGCTGTTTGTGGCGCACAACTTTGAGCACATGCACGAGGAAGAGACTGCGCACAACCGCGTGCTCTGGCAGTGCTACACCGACGCAGAACTGGCGGGCGTGCACGATGCGCTGGTGGCCTCGATCCCGCCACACGAAATGATGGTGGTGGCCCGCTGGATGGTGCCCTACATGTCACCCGCCGAGCGCACGGCCATGCTGTCGGACATGAAACAACATGCGCCTGCCCCTGTGCTGGCAGCGGTGCTGGCGCAAGTGCAGCCGCACCTCACGCAGCCTGAGTGGACCAAGCTGATGCGCAGCCTGGGCCTGCCGGTGGTGCCGGGTCTGGTGCACTGACTTTGAGAAATCAGTGGCGTGAAGGCGTCAAGCGTCTTCCAGCACCACGGGGCGCAGTACGCACAGCCGAAAGCGCCCGCGCCCTGTTTTTTTGATGTGGATGTGCGGGCAGTTCTCCTGCAGGCGGCGCTGCAGCAACAGCAGGCGGGCCTCCAGGTTGTCGGCCACATCGGGCAGGCGCAGGGCGGGGTCCAGCCGCAGTTCGCGGTTGGTGAAGTCCACGCGCCCGGTGTGCTGGTGGTCGCGCAGCAGCTTCCAGACAATGGCGCCCGCCACGCCCTTGATCAAATAGTCGTCGTTGATGAACACGCTGTCGTTGGCCGCGAAGTGGCGCACCCGCAGCGCGCTGCCGCTCACCGGCGGTGCCGTCGTAGGAGTAGGCAGTGGCTCGGGCGCATCGGGCGCGGCCTGCAGCAGGTCGATGGCGGCGGCCAGCTGGCCCGCAATCGCCACCAGCAGGTCTTCGTCCTCAAAGCCAAAGCGCATGTCCTCGGGGCTCTCGGCAAACAGTACGCCCAGCAGGCGTCCGGCCGACAGCAATGGCACCGCCACCTGGCTGTGCGGCTCGGGCAGGCCGGGGTAGGGGATGTCCAGGCCGCGCAACGGGGGCGCATCGGGTGTGGCATGCGCGTCCATGCTTTCGCGGATGGCATGGCTGTACAGGGCAGCGTGCGTCATGTGGCTGATGCGCACCGGCGTGCGTCATGTGGCTGATGCGCACCGGCGTGCGCTCGCGCGCAGCCATGCCGATCACTCCCTGCCCCAGCCGGATTTCTGAACCCACGCCCGATGTGGCATAGCCGCAGCTGGCCACCGTGTAGAGCTGCTGGGCGCTGGCATCCAGCATCAGCACCATGGCGTGCTGGATGCCCAGCTTGTCCTGCAGGCCCTGCAGCGCGCCTTGCAGCAATTCGTCCAGCCCCGAGCAGCGCGCGATGCTCTCGCTGCACAGGCGCAGCGTGTGCAGCAAGCCAGAACGTGGCGCCGGTGCCGGCAGGCCTTCGCCCGCCACCGATTCGATGCGCTCCACAGCGTAGATGTCGGCCCCTTTGAGTTCAAACACCTCGGCCATGCCCGCGTGCGACGCAATGCCCGCCAGCTGCGCGCGCATGCTCTCGAACACCGGACCACTGTCCTCGGTGCGTTCGTACAGCAGGTGCAGGCGGTAGAAGTGCGCGGTGAGCGGGTCCAGCACCAGCACCGACGCGCGCGGGTTGCGCAGGATGTTCTGGCGGGTCTTGTTGAAGAACTGGAACGACAGCGCCACATGTGCCGCATCCACATAGACCACCTGCGAGATGTAGGCCACGTTGGGTGTGCCGTCAGGGTCGCAGGTCGCCATGATGGCGGGAATCGCCCCCTCCAGGCAGGGGCGGATGCTGTGCAGGGAGGGCGCTGCGGAGCTCATGGCTGCGGTACGGGTGGTGTGGGTGGTGCGGGCGGCGCACACAACTCCGCGCCTGCGCGCGGACCCGGTGTCTGGTCGAAAGCACTGGTGGGCGTGAAGCTCACGGCCACCACATCCTGCAGCGGCGCTGCCAGCATGGCGCCCACATACTGCGGCCCGTAGCCGACCTGGCCCACCTCCTGCATCATGGACTGCAGGTAGGCCTGCAACACCGGCAGGTCGCCGTCAGTGGCCGGGCGCTGCTTGGCCCGGCGGGCCTTGAGCTGCAGCGTCTGGTGGGTGGACGGCACGCTGAACACCACGGCAATCTCGCCGGTGTGCGCAATGTCCTGCAGCAATTGTTCAGACTGGCTGCGCCGCAGGTACACCGTGACCTCCTGCCCATCGCCGCTGATGTGACTGCCCACGGCCCGCATGATGCTCGGCCGCAGGGCCGCATCGCGTGACGCCACGATGGCCGACACGCCCTTGGCCACCATGGCGATATGGCTGGGGCCGAGCAGCACGGTCATGCCTTGAAGCGCTTGCGGGTCAGGGCCAGAGCCACCCAGAAGGCCACCACGGTGGTCACCACCAGCACCAGCCCGTGGCGCCACGGGTGGGCGGGCCACTGGTCCATGAACAGCGGGCGCACCAGCTCGACCGCGTTGGTCAGCGGCAGCCAGTCGGAGATGGTGCGCACGATGGGGGGCAACTGCTCGCGCGGGAAGAACACACCCGAGAGAAACATCATGGGCGTGAGCACCAGCGTGAAGTAGTAGGTGAAAAAGTCATACCCCTTGGCCAGCGCATTGAAGATGAGCGCGATGCTGGAGAACATCACCCCCACGAACAGCAGCACCGGCCAGGCCACCAGCAGCTTGGGGCTGTGGCTGATGGAGAGGGCCAGCATGACGCCCAGGATGGCGGTGACGGTGAACAGCGCCTTGAACGCGGCCCACAGCATTTCGGCCAGCACCACGTCGTCGAGGCTCACCGGCGCGTTCATGATGCCGTCCCAGGTCTTCTGCACATGCATGCGCGAGAAGGCCGAGTACAGCGCCTCGAAGCTGGCCGCGTTCATGGCGCTCATGCAGATCGAGCCGCTGGCCAGGAACAGGATGTAGGGCACCTTGGTGTCGCCCGCCGCGCCGCCCACATTCACCTGACCCACCAAGGCCCCCATGCCGTAGCCAAACGCCACCAGCCACATCAGCGGCTCGGCAATGTTGCCCACCAGGCTGGGGATGGCCAGCTTGCGCCAGACCAGCAGGTTGCGCATGAACACGGGCCACCAGCGCGCCGAGAGGCTGGGGGGGCGCCATGCGGAAGGCTGGGGGGGCACGTCGGCCAAGGCCGGGGTGGGGGAGGAGGGGGCGGTCTGCATGTGCCTATTGTGCGATGCCGGATTCGGCGCCGCCAGCACTTGTGTGCCTCGGGGTGGGTTGGCAGGCACAGGCATTGCTTGGGGCTGGGGGTGTCCCCTGATGTCTTTTCAACCCCCGAGGAAGCCCCCATGAACCGCACCGATGTCACCGAGAAAATCATCAGCACCAAGGTCGCCAAAGGTTTGCAGTGGCACGCCATTGCCAAGAAGGTCGGCCAGTCCAAGGAATGGACCACGGCGCTCTGCCTGGGCCAGATGACCGCCACGCCCGAGCAGGCCAAGGTGCTGGGCAAGATCTTTGGCCTGACGGCCGAGGAGCAGAAGTGGTTGCAGGTCGTGCCCTACAAGGGCTCGCTGCCCACGCCCGTGCCGACCGACCCGCTGATCTACCGCTGGTACGAGATCGTGAGCGTCTACGGCACGACCATCAAGGAACTGATCCACGAGGAATTCGGCGACGGCATCATGAGCGCCATCGACTTCAGCATGGACATCACCCGCGAGGCCGACCCGAAAGGTGACCGCGTGAACGTCGTCCTGTCGGGCAAGTTCCTTCCCTACAAGCAGTATTGAACGGGAGCGGGCTCGGCCCGCTCCTCGTGCGCCTTCAGGCGGCCTTCCAGAAGATGTAGTCGGCCTGGTACTTGACGATCTGGCGCTCGCCCTTGTTGGCGGGCGCGCAGGCCGTGGCGGGCGCAACCCCACCCTTCAAAGCCACGCGCTGGATGTAAGTCACGCCCACCATGGCGCCACTGCCCATGGCCGGGTTGGCCTTGACCAGCTGGTAGGGCAGGTTGCCTGCGCCCGACGGTGCCACGGCCAGCTGGGTGGCGGTGAGCTTGGAGCCATCGTTCGACTCCCAGGTGGCCGGGGGGCCGTAGTAGGTGCCCACTTGTTTGCCGCTGCGGTCGTTCAGCACCGCCTTGGGGCCCACGAACACCCATTCGGTCTGGCCGGGCATGTTGGCCTTGTCGCGGCATTCGTAGGTGATCTCGCCCACGCCCACGGTTTCCATGGCGACCTTGTGGCCCGCTGGCACCTTGATGGTGTCGGGCAGGCTGTCCTGCGAGTACATGGTGCTGGATGCGGGCTTCATGGCGCCGCAGGCCGTCAGCAAGGTGGCGGTGGCAAGCGCGAGGGCCCAGGGGGCCAAACGGGTGTGCAGGGGCTGGGTGTGCATGGTGGTTGCCTTATCTTGAATGGGTTGGAGGGTGCAGCCGCCGCAGGAACGGACTGCTGCAACAGGGGGTACGCACCTGGGCGCGGATTGGATGTGGCCAATGCAAAATTTTTGGCACCGCCTCTGTCGGGTGCACTGGCCGGCCCGGTCCCACCGGGCCACCACCCATGCATTAAAGTCGCCGCATTGCTGCGGCAGGCCCCCTGTCCTTCGTGGCGTTTGCGTCTTCTTTTTCTGGAAAACCTCCCATGACCACCCTCGGAACCCCTCTGTCCCCCCACGCCACCAAAGTCATGCTGCTGGGCTCCGGCGAGCTGGGCAAGGAGGTGCTGATCGCGCTGCAGCGCCTGGGCGTCGAAACCATTGCCGTGGACCGCTACGACAACGCTCCCGGCCAGCAGGTGGCCCACCACGCGCGCACCATCACCATGAGCGACCCGGTCCAGCTCAAGGCGCTGATCGAAGCCGAACGGCCCCACCTGGTCGTGCCCGAGATCGAAGCCATCGCCACCCCCATGCTCGAAGAGCTGGAAGCCGCGGGCACCGTGCGCGTGATCCCCACCGCCCGCGCCGCGCGCCTGACCATGGACCGTGAAGGCATCCGCGTGCTGGCCGCAGAAACCCTGGGCCTGCCCACCAGCCCGTACAAGTTCTGCAACTCGCTGGAAGAGCTGCAGGTTGCGATTGATGGCGGAATTGGTTACCCCTGCATCGTCAAGCCGGTGATGAGCAGCTCCGGCAAGGGCCAGAGCAAGATCGACGGCCCGGACGATGTCAAAAAAGCCTGGGACTACGCCATGGCCGGTGGCCGCGTGAGCCATGGCCGCGTGATCGTCGAGGGCTTTATCGACTTTGACTATGAAATCACCCAGCTCACTGTGCGTTCGGTGGGCACGGACGGCCAGATCGAGACCCATTTCTGCGACCCCATCGGCCATGTGCAGGTGAGCGGCGACTACGTGGAGAGCTGGCAGCCCCACCCCATGCACCCCGCCGCGCTGGAAAAGTCGCGCCAGATCGCCAAGGCCGTGACCGACAACCTGGGCGTGGGCTTTGACGGAAAGCCCTCCGGGCTTGGCTTGTTTGGCGTGGAGCTGTTTGTGAAGGGTGGGGATGTGTGGTTCAGCGAAGTCAGCCCCCGCCCGCACGACACTGGCCTGGTCACTTTGTGCACCCAGCACCAGAGCGAATTCGAGCTGCACGCCCGTGCCATCTTGGGCCTGCCGGTGGACACCACGCTGCGCAACCCCGGCGCCAGCGCAGTGATCTATGGCGGGGTGGAAGCCCAGGGCATTGTGTTCGACGGCGTGGACGAAGCGCTGCGCGTGCCCGGCACCGACCTGCGCCTGTTCGGCAAACCCGAAAGCTTCACCAAGCGCCGCATGGGCGTGGCGCTGGCGCGGGCTGAGGATGTGGACACTGCGCGCCACAACGCCAAGCTTGCGGCGGGCAAGGTCAGGCCCCGTAAAGCCTGAATTTCAAGAAAAAATGGCCGTTTGCGCGCGATGGGTAAGCGCTTATAGCTATTGTTTTTATAGTAAGTATCGGCTGGCACGCCAGCCGCTGCCAACGCTCAGCCATCCTCGCGGATCTGGCGGCCCGTGAGCTTGAGGAACAGATCCTCCAGGTTGGCGGGCCGGTGCAAGGTGCGCAGGTGCCCGTGCTGCCCCAGCGCCTGCAGCAGCGGCTGGGCGTTCTGGGTGTAGAAAAACACCGTCTCGCCGCTGACTTCCACCCGGGCCGCGAGCGCGCGCAGTGCAGCGTCTTCCGTGAGCGCCACCGCGCCCACCCCAAACACCTCCACCACATCGGGCTCCAGGTGCTGGGCAATCAGCTCGCGCGGGCGGCCTTCGGCGATTTTTTTGCCATGGTCCAGCACCAGCAGGCGTGAACACAGGCGCTCGGCCTCGTCCATGAAGTGGGTGGTCAGCAAAATCGACTTGCCTTGCTGCAGCAGCAGTTGCAGCCGCTCCCACATCAGGTGGCGGGCCTGTGGGTCCAGGCCTGTGGTGGGCTCGTCCAGCAGCAGCAGGCGCGGGTTGTTGACGAGGGCCCGCGCCAGCGACAGGCGCCGCTTCATGCCGCCCGACAGCTCTCCAGGCTTGGCATCGGCCTTGTGGGACAGCGCCCCAAACTCCAGCAGCTGCGGCACGCGCTCGTCCATCACCGCGCCCTTGAGCCCGAAGTAGCGGCCAAACACGCGCAGGTTCTCGGCGCAGGTGAAGTCCGGGTCCAGCGTGTCGAACTGCGTGACCACCCCCAGCTGCGCCTTGATGGCCAGCGCATCGCGTGGCATGTGCAAGGGTGCCGCGCCAGGGGTGGGCGTGAAATGCACGGCCCCGCCATCGGGCGCCGTAAGGCCCAGGCACATGCGGATGGTGGTGGTCTTGCCCGCGCCGTTGGGGCCGATGACGCCCAGGCATTCGCCGGGGGCAATGGCAAACGACACGTCATCCACCACCGTGGTCTCGCCATAGCGTTTGCGCAGGTGGAGGGCTTCAAAAAGTGCGGTCATGGTTTGATTGTGTGTGAGGCGCGGCGCGTTCAGCTGGCAGCCACCAGCCGCCCCCGGCCCGCCGCCTTGGCTTCGTACAGTGCACGGTCGGCCCGCGCCATCAGCGCAGCCAGGTCGGTTTCACCAGGCGCTGGTGTTGCCAGCCCGGCGCTGTAGTCCAGCGCAAAGCCCAGTTCGGCCACGCTCGCGGCATGCAGCCGCCGCCGCAGCCGCCGGTCAAATGCCATGCCGGCCGGCGCTGTTGTGCAGCAGCAGCACGCCAAACTCCTCACCGCCCAGCCGCCCGATCAGGTCGCCGCTGCGGCAGGTGTCGCCCAGCAGCCGCGCGAACAGCTGCAGTGCGCGGTCGCCCGCCTCGTGGCCCCGGGTGTCGTTGATCTGCTTGAAGTGGTCCACGTCCAGCATCAAGGCCGTCACGGGCAGCTGGTGGCGGGCGGCGTGGGCCAGCAGGCTGGTGCCCTGCTGAGCGAAGCTGCGCTGGTTGAGTAGGCCCGTGAGGCCATCGGTCATGGCCAGGGTGTGCAGTTTCTGCTCGGCCTCTGCGCGCCAGGCCACCAGCAGGGCCACGGTGCCCAGCACCAGGCTCACGTTGGTGGCCACGGCCGCAGCCAGGTTCACCGGGTGGGGCGTGCGAAAGCTGGGGTACTGGTCGGTAAACGCGCCCAGCATGCCGCGCGCCAGTGTGAAGGCCGCAGAAGTGGGCAGGCAGCCCAGCAGCAGGCTGCGCCAGCGCAGGCTGGACTCGACCACGGGCGCCAGGGTGGCGCGTGCCACGATGCACAGGATGGCGGCCATCAAGAAGTTGGCCCAGCCCACACGCCAGGCGTAGTGACCAAAGCCCAGCGTGTAGCCCAGCGGGGCGGCAATCACCAGCACCAGCAGCATGCGGGACAACGGGCGCGGGCCCAGCCACTCCTCCAGCGCGCGGTACAGCATCCACTGCGCCGCCGCATTGCAGGCGATCGACAGGGTGGATAGGGCCTGGTCCCACAACGAGGACGAGGCAATGATGGCCGCCCAGGCCACGGCCTGCAGCAGCAGGCTGGCCTGCACATGGCGCGCCGCACGGCTCACGCCCCGGCCCATGATCAGCGGCAGGGCGGCCGAGATCATGACCAGGTTGGTGGCCATGACGGCCATCAGGGTGAGGAAGTCCAGTGGCATGGGTCGGTGTGGCCCGGTGTCCGTGGCGTTTTCTCTTTACTGGAAGGCCACTTCAGCAAAGCTGCGCAGCTTGCGGCTGTGCAGGCGGTCCACGCCGCCGTTGCGCAGGATCTCGATGGCGCGCATGCCGATGCGCAGGTGCTGGTCCACGCGCTCGCGGTAGAAGTGGTTGGCCATGCCGGGCAGCTTGATCTCGCCGTGCAGGGGCTTGTCGCTCACGCACAGCAGGGTGCCATAGGGCACGCGGAAGCGGAAGCCATTGGCGGCGATGGTGGCGCTTTCCATGTCCAGCGCCACGGCGCGGCTCTGGCTGAAGCGGCGTTGCGGCGTGTTGTCGGGCAGCAGCTCCCAGTTGCGGTTGTCGGTGCTGGCCACAGTGCCCGTGCGCATCACGCGCTTCAGGTCGGCGCCGCCGATCTGCGTGACATCGGCCACGGCCTGCTGCAGCGCGAGCTGGATCTCGGCCAGCGCCGGGATGGGCACCCACAGCGGCAGGTCTTCGTCTAGCACATGGTCCTCGCGCACATAGGCATGGGCCAGCACATAGTCGCCCAGCTGCTGGCTGTTGCGCAGGCCCGCGCAGTGGCCCAGCATCATCCAGGCATGGGGGCGCAGCACGGCGATGTGGTCGGTGATGGTCTTGGCGTTGGCCGGGCCCACGCCGATGTTGACCATGGTGATGCCGCTCGCATCCTTGCGCACCAGGTGGTAGGCGGGCATCTGCGGCAGGCGGGGCGGCGCGGCGCCCAGGTCGTCGCCAGCCTCGGCGCTCAGGCCCACACGGCGCGTGACCACGTTGCCGGGTTCGATGAAGGCGATGTATTCGCTGTCGGGCTTGGCCATCTCGGCGTGGCCCAGGCGCACGAATTCGTCGATGTAGAACTGGTAGTTGGTGAACAGCACGAAGTTCTGGAACCACTCGGGCGCCGTGCCCGTGTAGTGGCGCAGGCGGTGCAGCGAGTAGTCCACACGCGGCGCCGTGAACAGTGACAGGGGCTGCGCTTCGCCCGGTGCGGCCTGCCAGGTGCCGTTGGCAATGCCGTCGTCCATGGCGGCCAGGTCGGGCAGGTCGAACACGTCGCGCATCAGCATGCGGCGCGCCGGGGTCAGCGTGCCCTCGATGTGGTCGTGTTCGGCAAACGAGAAATGGATGGGAATCGGGTGCGTGCTGGTGCCCACCTCCAGCTCCACGTTGTGGCTGGCGCGCAGCAGGCGGAACTGCTCGGCGTAGTAATTGGCAAACAGGTCGGGCCGGGTCAGGGTGGTCTCATAACGACCGGGGCCTTCCACAAACCCATAGGCCAGCTTGGTGTCGGCCCGTGCCACGGTGGTGGTGTGCACCCGCACAAACGGGTAGAAGGCGCGCACCGCGCCTTCGGGCGTTTCGCCCGCCACAAAACGCTGCATGGCCTCGCGCAGGTGGCCAATCTGTTGCTGGTAGATGCGCTGCACCTGGGCCAGGGCGTCGGCGGGGTCGGTGTGGCGGGTGGGGGCGATGAAGTCGGGGATAAGGGGCATTCCCCTATTGTCCACAAGCCAGAAGACAAAACGGGCGAAAAGGGCGTTTACCGGCGCAACCAGCGCTCCGTGGCCTCGGCGTCCAGGGGGGCGGACACCACAAACCCCTGGATCAAATCACACCCCAGCCCCGCCAGCAGATCGATCTGTGCCTGAGTCTCCACCCCTTCGGCCACGGTTTTGAGCTGCAGGCTGCGGCCCATCTGGATGATGGCTGTGACGATGGCCACGTCGTCGGAGTTGCCGGGGGTGTCGGCCACGAAGGAGCGGTCGATCTTGAGTTTGTCGATGGGGTACCGCTTGAGGTAGGCCAGCGACGAATATCCCGTGCCGAAATCGTCGATGGAGATGCCCACGCCCAGCGCTTTGAGGGCGTTGAGGGTGCCCAGCACCTGGCCGGTCTGGTGCATGAGCACGGACTCTGTCAGCTCGATCTCCAGGTACTGCGGGGCGAGGCCGGTTTCGAGCAGGACGGCGGCGATTTCAGCGGCCACGTCGCGCTGGCGGAATTCGAGGGCCGAGAAGTTCACAGCCATGGGCACCAGGGCCAAGCCCTGGTTCTGCCAGGCCTTGAGCTGGCGGCAGGCCTCGCGCATCACCCAGCGGCCGATGGGGGTGATGAGGCCGCGCGATTCCGAGAAGGTGATGAATTCGTCCGGGCCCACCAGTCCCCGTTCGGGGTGGCGCCAGCGCACCAGCGCCTCAATGCCCTGCAGCGAGCCGTCGGCCAGGCAGATCTGGGGCTGGTAGTGCAGAACAAAGTGGTTGTGGGCGATGGCCTCGCGCAGCTGGCGCTCTTGCTGCAGAACGTCCAGCGCGCTGGCGTCCATGCTGGAGACATAGAACTGGCGGTTGCCGCGCCCGCTTTCCTTGGCGTGGTGCATGGCCGCATCGGCGCAGCGCAGCAGCACATCGGCGCTGCCGCCATGGTCCGGGAACAGGCTGATGCCGATGGAGGGCGAGATGGTGAGCGGCAGCTGGTCCACCGTGAACACGCCGTGCATCGAGGCCAGCAGCTTGTCGGCCACCATGGCCACGTCGTCCTGGTTTTGTACGTCGGTCAGCACCACCACAAACTCGTCGCCGCCCAGCCGCGCCACCACGTCGGCATCGCGCACGCCCTGGCGCAGGCGCTCGGCCACGTTGCGCAGCAGCTGGTCGCCCGCGTGGTGGCCCAGCGAGTCGTTCACGGTCTTGAAGTGGTCCAGGTTCACAAACAGCACGGCCGCACGGCCATGGCGCCTGCGCGCCAGCGACAGCACCTGCGACAGCTGCTCCATGAGGAAGTGACGGTTGGGCAGCTGCGTGAGGGTGTCGTGCAGCGCGATGAAGGCTTCGCGCTCCTGCGCCTGCTTGCGTGCGGTGATGTCGCGCACCACCACGATGCGGTAGTCGGCGTGGTGCAGCGGCATGGTTTTGCCCACCACTTCGACGGGAATGGCGTGCCCGTCCTTGTGGCAGATGGTGACTTCGTAGGGGTCCTCCCGGCCGCTGCGGGTGTATTCGAGTGCCGTAGCGCGCCATTCGGGGCTGATGAAGCTGAAGATCGACAGGCCCAGCACCTCGTGCAGGGCATAGCCGGTGAGCCGGTACAGCGCCTCGTTGCCGTCGGTGATGAGGCCGTCGCGATGGAACACGATGGCTTCGTCCGTGGCCTCGGTGAACTTGCGCATGCGCTCTTCGCTCTGGCGCACCTCGCGCTCGGCGCGCCAGCGCTCGGTGATGTCGGTGATGAGCACAAAGGAGCCCAGCTGCTGCCCCGTGTCGCCAAAATGCGGGATCAGGTTGACCTCGATCATCCGGGTCTCTCCGTTGGGCAGGGTCTGTTCGCGGGTGTATTTCACGCGCTCGCCCTGCGTGCAGCGCTCTACATGCGGCCGGATGGCCTGCCAGGCCTTGTCGCCAATGGCCTGCTGCACGGTGAGGCCCAGGATGGATTCGGTGCTGTGGCCGTTGTAGGCGGCGTAGCCCTGGTTGGCAAACTGGCAGCGCAGGCCGGGCAGGTCGAAATAGGCCATCAGCGCTGGCACCGAGTCGGCAATCAGGCGCAGCAGCGAGTCGCTGGAGCCTCCCTGGCCCGGGGCGTTGGCTGCGTTGGATGAATCTGGCATGTCCCACTCGGTACGTGTCTGATGGTTATAGCCGATACCCCTGACGGGGGCGTAAGGTAGTTGCCCGGATACCCCGGGCCGGATAATCGGGCCATGACCTCCAAAGAAACACCCGCCAGCACCGATTTCAGCACGCTGGCCCTGAGCCCCGCCACGCAGGCCAACCTGCAGCAGCTGGGCTACACCACCATGACCCCCATCCAGGCCGCCAGCCTGCCGCCCGCGCTGCTCGGCAAGGACCTGATCGCCCAGGCCAGCACCGGCAGTGGCAAGACGGCCGCGTTTGCGCTGGCGCTGCTGGCCAACCTCAACCCCCGCCGCTTTGCGGTGCAGTCCCTGGTGCTGTGCCCCACGCGCGAGCTGGCCGACCAGGTGACCACCGAAATCCGCCGCCTGGCGCGGGCCGAAGAGAACATCAAGGTCGTGACCCTGTGCGGCGGCGTGCCGCTGCGCGGCCAGATGCTGAGCCTGGAGCATGGCGCGCACATCGTGGTGGGCACCCCCGGCCGCGTGATGGACCACCTGGAGCGCCAGCACCTGACGCTGGAGGCGCTGAACACCCTGGTGCTGGACGAAGCCGACCGCATGCTCGACATGGGCTTCTTCGACGACATCGTCGTGGTGGCCAAGCAGTGCCCGAAGGAGCGCCAGACCCTGCTGTTCTCGGCCACCTACCCCGAAGGCATTGCCAAGCTCAGCGCGCAGTTCATGAAGAACCCGCAGCAGATCACTGTGCAGGCGCAGCATGCCGAAGGCAAGATCGAGCAACGCTGGTACGAGGTGAAGAACAGCGAGCGCCTGCACGCCGTGTCGCAGCTGCTCAACCACTTCCGGCCGGATTCGTCCATTGCGTTCTGCAACACCAAGCAGCAGTGCCGTGACCTGGTGGGCGTGCTGCAGGCGCAGGGTTTCAGCGCGCTGGCGCTGTTTGGCGAGCTGGAGCAGCGCGAGCGCGACCAGGTGCTGGTGCAGTTTGCCAACAGGAGCTGCTCGGTGCTCGTGGCCACCGACGTGGCGGCGCGCGGGCTCGATATTGCCAACCTGGCTGCCGTGATCAACGTGGACGTGACGCCCGACTCCGAGGTGCACATCCACCGCATCGGCCGCACCGGCCGGGGCGATGCCGAGGGCCTGGCGCTGAACCTGGCCAGCCTGGACGAGATGGGCAGCGTGGGCAAGATCGAGCAACTGCAGGGCCGCGAGTCGCGCTGGTTCCCGCTGGCGGACCTCGTGCCCACGGGCAGCGGTCCGCTGGTGCCGCCCATGGTCACCCTCCAGATCATCGGGGGCCGCAAGGAGAAGATCCGCGCTGGCGATGTGCTGGGTGCGCTGACCGGTGACATGGGCTACACCCGCGAGCAGGTGGGCAAGATCAACGTGAACGACTTCTCGACCTATGTGGCCGTAGACCGTGCGATTGGCGCGCAGGCCGTGCAGCGGCTCAATAGCGGGCGCGTCAAGGGCAAGAGCGTGAAGGCGCGCCTGGTGCTGGGCAACGAAAATTTTGAATGAAATTGGCCGTTACCGCGCGTCCAGTAAGCCTGAGCAGCTATTGATTTGATACTGCTTTGGCAGCGTGGTGCGGCGCGGCCCGGCCGGTCACGGGGTGTGCACAGGCCGTGGGCCCGTGGGGCATGTCGGGTTACCCGCTGCGGGCTGGCCCGACGCCCTCGCCAAGCCCGCACCCTCACTTGACCGCGCCCGCCGCCTGCAGCATCTGCACCATCGCGCCGTAGCCCCGCTGGCGTGCCAGCTGCAGGGGCGTGTTGCCCTGCCGGTCGGTCAGCGCGTGGCTGGCGCCTGCCTGCAGCAGGGCCTGCAGCGTGGCCTGGTGGCGCGGGCCGCCGTTGCCCAGCACGATGGACTCGATGAGCGCCGTCCAGTGCAGGTTGTTCACATGGTCCAGCGGCGCCCCGGCGGCAATCAGCTGGCGCACTACCCCGTCGTGCCCCAGGTGGGCGGCGGCGATCAGGGCCGTGCCGTCGTAGCGGCTGGTCACCTGCTTGGCGCTGGCGCCCAGCTGCAGCAGCAGGCGCAGCGTGGCCTCATCGTCGGCCACGGCGGCAATCGTCACCGCGTCGTAGCGGTCGCTCTCCAGCATGTTCAGGTCAGCCCCGGCCTGCGCCAGCAGGCGGATCGCCGCGTGCTGGCGTGCAAAGGTGGCCACATGCAGCGGCGTGCGGCCGTAGGCATCGCGGGCGTTCACATCGGCCCGCGCTGCGGTCAGCTGCTTGAGCGCGGCCACATCGCCTTGCGCGGCGGCAGCATGCAGGCCCTGGTAGGCGGCGGCTTCGCTGGGCGTGGGAGGCACCTGGGCCTGTGCAGGGGTAGCGCAGGCCAGGGCGGCGGCCAGCGCGATGACAAGGTTCCAGTGCTTCATGGTGGGTGCCTCCGGTGAATGCTGCGTTGCGTTTGGCTCGGCGGGCTTACTTCAGCAGATCCTGCACCTTGGCGATGCCCGCCACGGCGCACTGCTCGTCCAGGTGACCGCCAGGTGCGCCGCCTACGCCCACAGCGCCGATGACTTCGTTGCCCACCTTCACTGGCACACCGCCGCCCAGCAGCAGGTAGCCGGGGATCTGGCCCAGGTTGGCGGCTGCGGGGTTCTTTTGCGAGCCTTCCATGATGGCCAGCGTGGTGTTCTTGGCCGATGCCGAGGTGTAGGCCTTCAGGCGGCTGGCTTCCAGCGTGTGGGGGCCGGCGTTGTCGGCACGCTGCACGGCGCGCACGGTGCCCGCACGGTCCACCACGGTGGCGGTCACGTTGTAGCCGTTGGCGGTGCAGGTGGCCACGGTTTGCGCGGCGATCTGGTTGGCCAGGTCCAGCGACATGTTCTTTTCGGTGCGCACGCCTTCGGCGCTGGCAGCGGTGGCGATCAGGGACAGGGTGAGGGCGGCGACGGTGGCGAGGCGGTTGTGCATGGTGTTCTCCGGTGTTTCTGGGTCGGTGCCACCCGTTGTGGCGCCGTGGGAGAACTGTAAAAATTGCCGCCGTTTTCAGCCATTCGGACGGCTACGCGCGGCCCTCCGTAGAACTACGGAAGGCCTTGAAAACTTCGTCAGGACGCCGCATCCACCAGCGCCGCATACCGCCGTATTAGCTGCGCCAGCGATTCCGCCCCCAGCTTGGCGAACAGGTTGGCGCGGTGGGTTTCCACCGTGCGTGGCGACAGCTCCAGCGCCCGGCCGATCTCCTTGTTGGTCAGGCCTTCGACGATCAGGCCCAGCACCTCGCGCTCTCGGGCCGAGAGCTGCGCAAAACGCTCGCGCGCCTGCTGGTCGGCTTGGTGGCGCTCGCGCGAGCGCACATGCTGGCGCACGGCATTCTGCAGGGCTTCGATCAGCACTTCGTCGTCCACCGGCTTCTCCAGAAACTCGGCCGCGCCGGTCTTGAACGCGCGGCGGCACATCTCCACCGTGCCGTGGCCGGTGAGCAATATCACGGGCTGGTCCACGCCCTGTGCCAGCAGCTGCTCCAGCACCGTCAGGCCGCTGATGCCCGGCATGCGCACATCGAGCACGATGGCGCCGATGCTGGCGCGGTCGAAGCCCGCCATGAAAGCCTGCGGCTCAGCCCAGGCCTGCACGCGCAGGCCCACGGTGCTGATGAGCAGGGACAGCCCCTCGCGCACGGCGGCATCGTCGTCCACCAGGTGGATCAAGGGGGAGAGGGAGTGGGCGGCGTCGGTCATGGCATGGTGGAAGGCGCGGGCGTGTCGGGCGCCGCAGGCAGCACGAGCAGGAATTCCGCGCCCCGCACGGCGGGGTCGGCGGGCGCGAGCGCCAGGCTGGCGCCCATGGCCTGGGCCAGGCTCTCGCACAGCGTGAGGCCCAGCCCCAGCCCACCTGTGCGCGTGGTGTAGAACGGCTCGAACAGGTGTGCGCGCGCCTCGGGCGGCACGCCGGGGCCGTGGTCGCGCACCGACAGGGCCACATGCGCGGCGTCCGGCATCCACAGGCGCAGCGCCAGCTGGCGCTCGGCCTGAGGCACCTGGTCCAGCGCCTGCAGCGCGTTCATCAGCAGGTTGTGCACGATCTGCTGCAGGGCCACGGGCTCGGCCAGCACGGCGGGCAGGTCGGGTGCGATGGAGACCGTGGGCGCCACGCCGCGCTGCGCCATCTCGGGCTCCAGCAGGTGCAGCACATCCTGCACGGCGGTGGCCAGCGCCAGTGGCTGGGCCTGGCCCGCCAGTTCAGGGCGCTCCACCAGGCGGCGCAGGCGGCCCACCACGGTGGATGCGCGGCGTGCCTGCTCCACCGCGCGGGCAATGGCGGTCTGGGCGGTGTCGAGATCGGGCGGGTCGTCGGCCAGCAGGCGCTGGGCGGCCTGCGTGCTTGACAGCAGTGCGGTGAGCGGCTGGTTCAGCTCGTGCGCCATGCCCGCCGCCAGCTCGCCCAGCGTGTTCAGCCGCGCCACCTGGCCCAGGCGCAGCAGCTCCTCGGCCCGCTGGCGCGCAATGCGCTGGCGCCACCAGGCCAGGCCACCGCCCCACAGCGCGGCGGTGAACACGCACCAGCCCAGCATGGCCAGCCAGGGCAGCTCGGCCAGCCCCACCGTGCGCCGCGCCACCACATCCAGTGGCTGGCTGGGCGCGGCCAGCAGTTTGTGGAAGGCATACGACCAGCCCCACCCCTCGCCCACGCGGCCCGGCTGCACCACAAAGGCTGCGCCGCCCTGTTCCAGGGTGACCCGCACCGGGCTGGTGGCCATGTCCATGGGCCATTCGTCCTGCGGCACGGTGGTGCGCAGGTCGATCTGCAGCGCGTGGCTGGCCGGTGTGCTGGCCAGCACCAGGTGGAAACGGCCCGCGGGCAGGTCCAGCAGCGCCATCTCGGCATGCCCGGAGCGGCGCGAGGCGGCTTCGGCCGCCGAGAGGGGGGCCGGCAGCGCGTTGGGCCAGCCCTGCGCGCTTCCCTCGCCCTGGCCCCCGTGCCGCTGCAGCACCGACAGGATCTGTGGGTACACCGAAGGCAGGCGGGGCAGGGTGGCATCGGCATCGCCGCCCTGGTCGGGCGCCGTGGGCTGCAGCAGGGCCAGGGTGGCGAGGATCGCGTCGTGCTGCACCACACGCTGGCTCAGCAGCCGGTGCACGATGCGCGCGTCGGTCTCGAACGCCGCGTGCAGCTGCTGCAGGCGGTTGAGCACCAGCCAGCTGCACCCAGCGCAAGCGACCAGCGCCCATACCACCAGGCTGGTCAGGTGGGGCGTGTGTCGCAACAGAGAGCGCCAAGCGGGGAGCATGCGCGGATTCTGGCATGGGGGCCGCGCATGGCATCACCCCCGGGGCCCGCGCATGGTTCTCCGGTTAAACAGAACTTAAGGTGGCTCTGGTGTAATTCCCGACACCACTGTTTGCCGCTCCTTCGCACCCCCTCCATGTCCGCTGCTGCACCCGCATCCCACCCCTGGCTCTCGCCCCGCAACCTGCTGTGGGCGTCGGTGGGCGTGGCGGTGGTCACCATCGCGCTCAAGACCTTGGCCTGGGTGGTCACGGGCTCGGTGGGTTTGCTGTCGGACGCCATGGAGTCCTTCGTGAACCTGGCCAGCGCCATGTTTGCGCTTGCCATGGTGACCGTGGCCGCCCGGCCTGCGGATGACGACCACCCCTACGGCCACCACAAGGCCGAGTATTTTTCTTCGGGGTTCGAGGGCATCCTCATCGTGGGGGTGTCAGCAGGCATCCTGTGGGCAGCGGGGCACCGCCTGTTCGACCCGCAACCCATCGAGCAGGTGGGCTGGGGCCTCGCGCTGTCGGTGCTCAGCTCGGCCCTCAATGGGTTGCTGGCCTGGGTGATGTTCCGCTCAGCGCGCGAGCACCGCTCCATCGCGCTGGAGGCCGATGCCCGCCACCTGGTCACGGATGTGTGGACCTCGGCCGGTGTGCTGGTGGGCATCGCGGGCGCGGCACTCACCGGGTGGCTGTGGCTGGATGCCGTGGCGGCGATTGCCGTGGCCCTGAACATTTTGAAAGAAGGCGTGGAGCTGGTGTGGCGGTCGTCCCAGGGCCTCATGGATTCGGCTGTTGAGCCCGAGGTGCAGGCCACCATCGACGCCACGCTGCAGCAGTTTGTGGCCGCCCAGGCGCCGGGCGCCGTGCGGTTCGACCATGTCTCCACCCGCCGCGCGGGCCAGCGCCAGTTTGTGGACATGCACCTGCACATGCCCGCCGACTGGACCCTGCGCCATGCCGCCGAACTGCGCGGCCAGGTCGAGCGTGCGCTGATGACCGCCGTGCCTGGCCTGCGCGCCACCATCGAGCTGCTGCCCAGCGATGTGGAAGCGCATTTTGACGACCCCCGTGGCGAACCCAAGGATGAAGTGAAGTGATCAGTGTCTTGCAACGTGTGCGTGAAGCGCGCGTGGATGTGGACGGGCAGACCGTGGGCGCCATCGGCGCAGGTCTGCTCGTGCTGGTGTGTGCCGAGCGCGGCGACACCGAGGCCGAGGCCAACAAGCTGCTGGCCAAGCTCCTCAAGCTGCGCATCTTTTCGGACGACGCGGGCAAGATGAACAAAAGCGTGCAGGACATTGGCGGTGGCCTGCTGCTGGTGAGCCAGTTCACCCTGGCCGCCGACACCACGGGCGGCAACCGCCCCAGCTTTACCCAGGCCGCTGCCCCCGACGAGGGGCGACGGCTGTACGACTACTTTGTGGCCCAGGCCCGCCAGGCCCACCCCGTGGTAGCCACCGGCCGGTTTGCGGCCGACATGCAGGTGCACCTGGTCAACGACGGGCCGGTGACCATACCGCTGCGCGTTGCGCCACAGTAGTTGGTTGCTACCGAGAATTTAGCATCTGGCTGCTTCAGACCAGGTGATGGCCTGGTTGGCACTGCGGCGCACGGTGGTTTCAGGCCGTGTCAGAAGGGATGTCGATGCTGACAGCTAGATGGCTGGCGGCGTGACGACGAAGTATCTCGCGTATTTACCCGAATCACTACTACGCATCGATTCGCCCAGCACGATGCGTCCTTCTGGGGTCAGGCCCACCAACTCGCTCCAACTGTCGATGCCGCCAGACAACGGCCCAATTTGCGTCGTAGATGCGCTGCCGCCCGCGATGAGTTGCACCGTTCCATCCGGGTTGCGACGAACCAGGCACATGTGGCCGTTCTCGTTCTTTGTCAGTGCATAAACGTATTTGCCATGCGCGATCAAGTCATAGGCATGGGTTGTCCCCCACTTGATGGAGGTTCGTGCACCGTCAGTGCTGACTTGGTAGTCAAATGCGGCATAGCTTGTAGCGGTGAAGGCGGTCCTTCCGCTAGATGAGCTGACGAAAATCTCTCCAGACGAGGTGGACGCCAGGCTGAGGTATACGCTGTATCGAAAAACGATGGCGAGCTGGTCGAAAGGCTGCGGTATGAGATCCGCGAATTTCACTGGAGAGTTTGGAGTGCCGGTGGCAGATATCTTGTAGAGCGTGGGTGAGTTGAAGTGCAGCGTGTAGATGTTGCCCTGGAGATCCTGGGCGACACCTGTGGGGGTGATTTTCCCTGCAGGTGATTCCCCGATGCCGATGACGCTTTGATAAATCACGGAATGAGCGCCATCGACCGCGATGCGGTGAATTTTCCCGCCAGCGCCGTGTTCGGTATTGATTTGGCCACTGGCGGTCAAATAGGTTTCAACCACGTAGAGGCTGCCGTCGGAGTGCTCCAGCACTGAAACCCTCCAGGCGTCACCCACAGCCAGAGTTTGCATGCTGCCCAATAACGGGGTTGGCATGCCTTGCGCCGTGAGCCGTGTCAATTGCTGCTTCGTTCTGTCCCAGACAAAGAGATCACCTGATGCGCTGAAGCCTAGCGCAGTGCGGTCAATGTCCAGCGTGGCCAGAGCGCCTGAAGAGGCTGCGGCAATGCCTTCGACCCACCCTGTAATCTCAACTAATAGCTTGGCTGATTCAGACTGTACGGAGCCTGCGGTATTGGAAACTTGGACGGAAAAGCTGCTGCCTGCATCTGCCGTAGTGACAGTGGGAATCGAAAATTTCGAGTCCGTAGCGCCGGAAATGGGCGAACCATTGCGTAGCCATTGGTATGAGACGGCCGTGCTTGATTGCACTTCAACTCGAAACTCGGCAGAGGCACCGGCATTCACGGTGACATGTGCAGGCTGCGAGGTGATTTTGGGAGGTGCTGCTGCAGGCCCATCGTCTCCTCCTCCGCATGCGGATACAAGCAGAGCAACTGCCGCCAAAGTCAGCGTGCGTCGTGTCAGGGTTGTGTCGAGCAAGGGATCGGTGAAAGGCATGGATGTCCTCTGGGTTGAAATGGGTCCGGCTAGGGCAAGGGCCAGCGACCAGTGCGCGTAGCAGCGCAGGATATATCTTCAACCCGATCCTCAGGCCGTGAATGGTGTCGACCGGAGATGTAAAAAAATGTGTGCGGTTTCCAGTAAAAGTGTGGAAACCACTTGTTCACTGCCGCCAGAAGAACAGCCCCGCCATCACCAGCCCCGTCAGCACAATGCCGCCGCGCAGCCAGTCCGCCGGAATGCGCCGCGCCACGCGCGCACCGCCGTAGCCGCCTGCGGTGGCAGCCACCATCATCAGCAGCGCCTGGGGCCACAGCACCACGCCACCGGCCGCATAGATGGTGACGGCAATGGCGGTGAGCAGGGCCGACACCCAATTCTTGAGGCCGTTCATGGCGTTCAGGTTGGTCTGCCCCAGCAGGCCAAACAGCGCCAGCAAGAGAATGCCCAATCCGCCATTGAAGTACCCGCCATAGGCCGCCACCGCCAGCACGCCCACGGTGGCCTTGGCGGTGGACGGCGTGCCGCCCGCCAGCATCCGGCGCAACTGCGGCCCGAACGCAAACAACGCCGTGGCCGCCAGCAGCAGCCAGGGCACCACGCGGCGGAAGGTGGCGTCGGGCGTGACCAGCAGCAGCGCCGCCCCCGCCGCGCCACCGATGAGCGACAACACCACCAGCAGCTGCATCGACAGCCCCGGCGGCGGCGCGGTGTCCTCCCGGAACCCCCAGGCCCCCGCCATGTAACCCGGCAGCAGCGCCACCGTGCCCGTGGCATTGGCGACCACCGGCGGCACGCCAGTGAAGACGAGGGCGGGAAGGGTCAGAAAGCTGCCACCACCGGCAACGGCATTGAGGGCGCCAGCGATGAAGGCGGCGGTGAGCAGCAGGGCGGTTTCGAACATGGGTGTTTCCAACACCAATCCTAAGCGCTTCTCCATCTATCGATTGCTGCGCTTCCCGTCGCAAGTGTTTTGCTCATTGGGGGCGCACAAAACCATTTGTACGCAAAGTCAGTACAAGTACACGGCGCCTACGCCACCCAAGGAACTATTGTCTGTTTGGTCACCGCCAATGCCTGTGGCGAAGCTGCCTTCGCCAGCGGCACCCACCGCCAAGGTGCGGCCATCTGCGGATAGTGCAATGCTTGTGCCAAACCCGTCGAACCGATCCGGGTTGCTGGCCTTGATGTAGGCGCGTTCTTCCCAGCGGGTTCCCTGACGGGCATACATATATGCGGCACCAACTCGAAATAAGGACGAAATCTCGGTCCGACTGCCGTTTATTCCTGCGCTGAGGTTTTGGTTCGCCATGTCTCCACGGACCAGTAGATTACCGTCGGCAGACAAGGCCAGAGTGTTTTTTCCGATGGTGCCGGGGAGAAGAGCCTGCTGGTTCCATCCAGAGCTCTCGCGTGCGAAGACGAACACTCCTCCAGGAACGAAAGGCGTTGTTTCGCCGGATGCTCCTACGGCCAACGTTTCACCGTTGGATGAAAGGCTAACGCTGTCACCAAAACCAGAGGTTTGCAGAACGTCGCTGGCCTTGAGGTAGGCGTACTGTTGCCATGTGCCGCTTGCGTAGGTAAACACATATGCGGCGCCTGAATTCTTGACGGAGTTGTCTATCGGGTTACCGTTGCTATCTTCACCTGGAGCGCCTACCGCAAGCGTCGTGCCGCTAGCCGAAAGTGCGATGCTGGAGCCGAAAAGATCGTCGGCCTCCGCATTGCTGGCTTTCACGTAAGCTTGTTGAACCCAGGTCACCGAGCTGCGTGAAAAAACATACACGGCACCAGCACCTGGCGCCGATGTGCTGTCTTGGCGACCGTTGACGCCTGAGGCATTGCTGGCCTCTCTTGGCGCCGCTACCGCAAGGATGCTTCCATCTGCCGACAGCGCGACCGCTGATCCGAAGTGGTGGGAATTGAGGACTGTTTTCTCTGGTGTTATGTAAGTCTCAGCGGGTTCTGTATTGCTGGCTTTGAGATACGCCTGCTGGTTCCAACTGCTGCCGCTGCGGCTGAAAACATAGACCGCTCCGGCCCCTCTGCTCCTGTTGTTCGTTTGATCGCCATTGATGCCCCTGGCATTGCTGCTTTCGCCGGGGGCCCCTACCGCCAGCGTTGAGCCGTCTGCGGATAGTGCGATGCTGTCCCCGAAAAGGTCATCGACTTCGGCGTTGCTGGCCTTGATGTAGGCCTGTTGGCTCCAGGTGTCTCCAAGGCGCTCAAATATGTATACCGCGCCAGAACCGGGCCGCGATAGGTCTGGATCAATGGATTGGTTGCCATTCACCCCTGTTGCGCGGCCGCGCTCTCCACTTGCCCCAATGGCCATTAGGCGGCCATCGGCAGAAAGCGCGACGCTCGATCCAAACTTTGCATACTTGCCGCTGTTGCTGGCCTTCACATAGCCGATGGCACGTGTAAGGTCGGGGGTGAGCGTGGCTGAATGGGGGCTGCAGCCACCGGCATTGCATGCGCGCACGCGGTAGCTCGCGTTGATGCGTTCATGCAGTAGCTGGGGCGCCAGGCTGTGCACATAGGCTGGGGCGCTGATGGCGTTGCCGACCCTGGTCTCGGTAGCCGGGCCAGTGGGTCCGTCTGGGTCTTCAAACAACTCGTAATGTGTGGCGCCTGGGGTGGCGTCCCAGATGAACTGGTAGTTCTTGGCCGTGTAACTCACCGCCAGGCCCGAAGGGGTTGCGATGTTGGTATTGCCGGGGGGAGAGCCCCCCCCGCCGCCGCAGCCTGCAAGGGCCAGTGGCAGGGCCAGCACCATGGGAGATAGTTTGTTTGCCAGTTCGCAAGTCCAGGACATCCATTTTGCAGAAACTATTTGTGTCATCTGTTGCTGTTCCTCGGGTGGAAATGTGAATCGATCACCAAAGCCAGTCTAATCTGCGCGAAAGTTAGAAACGCAACTTTGGAACGCGATAGAGGTGCTTTATAGCCTGGGTGGCGTAGTGTCATACGGGTCCGCAAACCCCAGCTCTTGCAGGATGGCCGTCTCGTACGCCTCCATCTCCTCGGCATCCGCCTCGCTCGTTTCGTGGTCCCAGCCCTGGGCGTGCAGCGTGCCGTGCACCAGCATGTGGGCGTAGTGCTCTTCCAGGCTCTTGTTCTGCTCCTTTGCCTCGTGCTCGATCACGGGGGCGCAGAGCACCAGGTCAGCGGTCACCACGGGCTCCTGCGTGTAGTCGAAGGTGAGCACATTGGTGGCGTAGTCCTTGTGGCGGTACTCGCGGTTGAGCTGCTGGCCTTCGTCGGCGCCCACGATGCGCACGGTGATCTCGGCGTCGGTGGCCAGGGCGTGGCGGATCCAGCGGGTGACCTTGTGGCGCGGGAGCACGGCGCGGTGCGTTGCTGCGCCGTCGAATGCGCCAAATTGCAGCGACAGGGAGAGTTGGTTCAATGGCATTGTGAGGATTTTGGGCTGCTGTCGCCTGATAGGTAACGTTTGTTTGCTATAAAACGAATAGCTCTACTCTCGGTTGCGTGTGGTTGCAGCGCGGCGTGGGGCGTCGTAGGCGTCCACGATGCGGGCGACCAGCGGGTGGCGCACCACGTCGGCGCTGGTGAAGTGGGTGACGGCGATGCCCTTGACGCGCTTCAAGACCCGCTCGGCGTCCACCAAGCCGCTCATCGCGCCCTTGGGCAGGTCGATCTGACTTACGTCGCCCGTGACCACGGCGCGCGAGCCAAAGCCGATGCGGGTGAGGAACATCTTCATCTGCTCGGGCGTGGTGTTCTGGGCTTCGTCCAGGATCACGAAGGCGTTGTTCAGCGTGCGCCCGCGCATGAAGGCCAGCGGCGCGATCTCGATGGCGTTGCGCTCAAACGCCTTTTGCACCTTGTCGTGCCCCATCAGTTCGTACAGCGCGTCGTACAGGGGGCGCAGGTAGGGATCCACCTTCTGCGCCAGGTCGCCGGGCAGAAAACCAAGGCGTTCGCCCGCCTCGACGGCAGGGCGCGTTAGCACGATGCGCTGCACGGCGCTGCGCTCCAGGGCATCCACGGCGCAGGCCACGGCGAGGTAGGTCTTGCCCGTGCCGGCGGGGCCGATGCCAAAGGTGATGTCGTGCGCGGCGATGTTCTGCAGGTACCGGTTCTGCGTGGGCGTGCGCCCGCGCAGGTCGGCCCGGCGCGTGTTGAGCACAATCGCGTCGTCCGGCGCTTCCAGCAGCTCGCTGTCGCCTGCCAGCATGAGCTGGATATGGTCTTCGGGGATGGGCCGCTCGGCGATTTCGTAGAGCGCCTGCAGCAGTTCCATGGCCTGGGTGGCTTTGGCCTTGGGGCCGTCCACCTTGAACTGCTCATGCCGGTGCGCGATGCTGACCTGCAGCGCCTCCTCGATGGTGCGCAGGTGGGCATCGGCCGGGCCACACAGGTGGGTGAGCCGGGTGTTGTTGTGGGGAGTGAAGGTGTGGCGCAGGATCACGCTGATAATTCCCGTCAGGCAATAGAAACGGCCACATGGCGATGCCACGCGGCGGTGCCGCGCGGCACGCCGGCGTCGGCAGAAAGACATCAATGATAGGCAAACTGACCGGCACCCTGCTGGAGAAGAACCCCCCCGAGGTGCTTGTGGACTGCCACGGCGTGGGCTACGAGGTGAACGTGCCTATGAGCACCTTCTACAACCTGCCCGCCGTGGGCGAGCGTGTGAGCCTGCTCACCCAGTTCATTGTGCGTGAGGATGCGCAGCTGCTGTATGGTTTTGGCACGGCGCAGGAGCGCCAGGCCTTCCGGGAGCTGGTCAAGATATCGGGCGTGGGCCCGCGCACGGCGCTGTCCATCCTGAGCGGCATGGGTGTGGGCGACTTGGCCCAGGCCATCTCGCTTCAGGAGGCGGGGCGCCTGGTCAAAGTGCCCGGCATCGGCAAGAAGACGGCCGAGCGCCTGCTGCTGGAGCTCAAGGGCAAACTGGGGGCGGACATGGGTGCCGTGCGTGGCGCTGCCACCAGCGATGCACAGGCCGACATCCTGCAGGCGCTGTTGGCTTTGGGCTACAACGACAAGGAAGCTGCGGCAGCGCTCAAGGCGCTGCCTGCGGAGGTGGGGGTGAGTGAAGGTATCAAGATGGCGCTGAAGGCGTTGGCGAAGTGACCGCGCAGGCCTGTGCAATCAGATGGTTTCAGTGTTCAATAGCATGTTGGCTCTTGAGTTTTTAGGGGGGATGTGATGAAAAGTAGTGTCGTGACGCGCGTGGGCGTGGTTGTAGCGGCTGCGGCCGCCTTGCTGGCCGGATGTGGTGGCAGTGGAACTGAGGTCGTCAAAACCTCGTCCAGCGCGGCGCCGCTGGTGTTGCAGATAGATGGCAGGGTGCAGCCCGCCAGTGCAGATCAGGGCGTCGCCAGCATCAAGTCGCGCAATGCCTTGGTTGCGCCGACCCCTGCACGGGTGACCCTCGAAGCGCTGGCTTCCTCCAAAACCGAAGCCCTTTCAGGGGGAGTCGGGCCCCGCCAAGTGGGGGTGTCGCGGGAGGTGATGGCCACCAAGGCTGCCGTGCAAACCCTGCAGCAGCTCAAGTGGACGACGGCAGCCAACGGCACGCGTGTGGCGGCCATCAGCTTCGCAGCACAAGGTGCGCATGGCCTGCGTCTGGGCGTGGTGGCCAAGCAGTTGGCTCCCGGCACTTTGCTGCGTGTCTACAGCCAGACCAATCCGGGGAACGTGTTCCAGATTTCTGGCCAGGAAGTTTTGCAGCGCATTCAACTGAATGCGCAGGCGGGTGATACGTCCCAGAATGGCCAGACATGGTGGACACCCGATCTGGGGTCTGACGAAGTCACTCTGGAGGTGGAATTGCCCCCTGGCGTTTCGGAGGAGGCGATGGACATTTCTGTCCCCCGCGTATCGCACATCTTCGAGAACCTGTCGGTTCCTACAGAAGGCGAGCTGACAGCCAAAATCAACGAATCTGCCTCTTGCCAGCTGGACGCTACCTGCTACGACGCTTATGCGAACCAGCGCAATGCAGTTGCCCGGATGATGTTCACGTCGGCTGGCAACTCTTACGTGTGCACCGGAACTCTGCTCAATGACAGCCAGTCTTCGGGGACACCCTATTTCCTGACTGCTAACCATTGCATCTCGACGCAGGCGGAGGCAAATTCCTTGCAGACGGATTGGTTCTACCGGGCGCCTACATGCAACAGCCGCACTTTGTCGGATGCGACCACCCAACGTGTCAATGGTGCTGCACTGCTCTATGCATCGTCCAGTACCGACACTGCGTTGCTCAGGCTCAACGATACGCCGCCAGCGGGTGCTTACTTTGCAGGCTGGGATGCTACGGCTGCGGATACAGGTCTATCGGTTGTTGGCCTGCATCACCCCCGTGGCGATTTGCTCAAGTTCAGCATGGGTACTGTGAGTGGCCAGACGGCGTGTTTTCCGACAAGCGAAACGCAATTCTCTTGCGGCGGCACCACCGGAAACTACTACCGTGTGATCTGGAGCCAGGGCACGACAGAGAGTGGCAGCAGCGGTTCTGCGTTATTCAAGGGGGGCTCGCAAGTCATCGGCACTCTGTATGGGGGCAGCTCCAGTTGCACGGCCACCACATCGCCAGAGTATTACGGTCGCTTTGATGTCGCATTCAATGCCGCACTCAAGAGCTGGTTGTCGCCGTCAACGGGCCAACCACCGGTGGTCTCTGCGGGCAGCCGGGTACCTGTGTATCGTTTCTACAACGGCACCACGGGAGCCCATTTCTTCACGGCCAGCCCGGCTGAGCGCGACAACACCCTGAAGAACTTCCCTGTGTTTGCCTACGAAGGGGTTGCTTTTTACGCACAAGCGATAACGCTAACGGGCAACAGCCCGGTGTATCGCTTCTATGGAAGCAGGGGCGGCGCGCATTTCTACACGATCAGCGCCGCCGAGCGGGATGCTGTGGTGGCCAGCAATTCTGACTTTAAGTACGAAGGCGTTGCCTGGTTCGCAAGTACCAGCAATGCCGCAGGGGGCACGCCGCTATACCGCTTCTACCAGCCTGCCAAGGGCGTGCATTTCTACACGATCAGTGCGGCCGAGCGTGATTACATCATCGCCAACAGCCCCAGCTACCGGTACGAAGGCATTGGGTACTACGCGTGGACGGGCCTGTAGTGCTCAGCAAGCTGGCGCAATGACCATCCAAACCGACGATTTCGCCCCCGCACCCACCAAGCGCGTTGTTTCCGCAGCGCCTAGCTCCCCCCAGGAGGAGGCCATCGAGCGGGCCCTGCGGCCCAAGCTGCTGCAGGAGTATGTGGGGCAGGCCAAGGCGCGGGAGCAGCTGGAAATCTTCATCGGTGCGGCCAGGAAGCGCGAAGAGGCGCTGGACCATGTGCTGCTGTTTGGCCCGCCCGGACTGGGCAAGACCACGCTCAGCCACATCATCGCGGCCGAGCTGGGGGTGAACCTGCGCCAGACCAGTGGCCCGGTGCTGGAAAAGCCCAAGGACCTGGCGGCGCTGCTGACCAACCTGGAGAAGAACGACGTCCTGTTCATCGACGAGATCCACCGCCTCTCGCCCGTGGTCGAGGAAATCCTCTACCCCGCGCTGGAGGACTACCAGATCGACATCATGATCGGCGAAGGGCCTGCGGCGCGCAGCATCAAGCTCGACCTGCAGCCCTTCACGCTGGTGGGCGCCACCACGCGCGCGGGCATGTTGACCAACCCGCTGCGCGACCGGTTTGGCATCGTGGCGCGGCTGGAGTTCTACACGGCCGAAGAGCTGGCGCGCATCGTCAAGCGCAGCGCGGGCTTGCTCAATGCACCCATGGACGACGAAGGTGGCTTCGAGATCGCCCGCCGCTCGCGCGGCACGCCGCGCATTGCCAACCGGCTGCTGCGCCGTGTGCGCGACTACGCCGAGGTCAAGGGCGATGGCCGCATCACCAAGCCCATCGCCGACAAGGCACTGGCCATGCTCGACGTGGACCCGCAAGGCTTTGACGTGATGGACCGCAAGCTGCTCGAAGCCGTGATCCACCGCTTTGACGGTGGCCCCGTGGGGCTGGACAACATTGCTGCCAGCATTGGCGAAGAGGCGGGCACCATCGAGGATGTGATCGAGCCCTACCTGATCCAGCAGGGTTTTCTGCAGCGCACGCCGCGCGGGCGCATCGCCACGCTCGCGGCGTTCCGCCACTTGGGGCTGCAGCCCCCGGCGCAGCGCGGCAACCCCGATCTGTTCGGGGCCTGAGCCCCACGCACAGGCTGGCAGCGCAGGCGATGGCGCGGCAACGGCGGCGTGGCCGCAAACACCTTTCTCCCCACAAGAAATCCGGCCTTCCGCCGCAGGATGAAGACTTCGCGGCCCTGATGGGCCTGAGTCCGTTTCAATGGACCGTGCAGCAGCTGGCGCTGGTGCTGGCGTCCGCCAGCGTGGTGTTGCACGCCTTCATCACGCTGTGTTACGGCGTGGCGCCTTTGTTCATCGGCGTGCCTGTGAGCCTGATGGGCTTGCCTGCGCTGGTCTGGCTGGTGGCCGACGGTGTCTGGGCATGGGCCCTGGTGTGCACGCTGCGCAGGCGTTGGGGCCCGCCGCGTGATTTGCCGGTAGACCCGCGCTCCGCCTGGCGTTACGGCGGTGGGTTCTGCCTGGCTGCGGTGGCCGTGGGGCTGGCGGTGGTGGGGGCGTGGCAGCCCCTGTGGCGCGGGCTGGCGGGCGCGGGGGCTTCCTGGCCGCTGTGGCCGGTGCAGGTGGCGCTGCCGGTGTGCCTGCCGCTGGCGCGGGAGCCTTGGGCGGGCGCTGCCATCGCCGTTGCGTTTGGTGCGCTGGTGGTCAGCGTGGTGGCGCTCAAGTGGCTGGGGCAGGCACGGGTTTTTCTGGTGTTGATGGCCGTGAGCCTGGCGGCGTTTGCGGCGTGGGTCTGGGGCGAAGCCTGCGTGCGGTTCGCGGGCGCCCGGGGGCTGGCGGGTGTGGCGCTGCCCGCCATCCAGGCAGAAGCCCTGGCGGCACCCGCCGACTTCAACGCCTGGGTCTGGGCGCTATGGTGGACGGGGGTTTTGCTGTGGCTGGCGGCGGCCTCGGCTGCGGCGGGCGTCTTTCACCTGCCGCGCGTGGCCCTGGAGGCCATGCGGCAACGGGCTTGACACAGGGCGGGGCCGCCGGCCGCCGTATCGGTGGGGCGGCCTCAGGCCGTGGTGGCTGCCGAGGGGGCCGCCGGGTGTGAACGGCCTGGGGCGTTGCCGTCTGCCTGCTGCCCCAGCAGCCAGCCCCCCACGATGAGCGCCTGCGCCGCGTAGTACGTGGACAAGACCCACACCTGCGACCAGGGCAGGGGCTGCACAAAACGGTTGGTGGCCAGCAGCGAATCGCTCAGCATGAAGAACCCCGCGCCGAGGGCGACCATCAGCGCAGGCCCATTGCGCAGCACGGTGGCACGCCCGATGGCCTGCGCCGCCATCAGCGCAATCACCAGCACATAGGCCGCCACGGGGGCGCGCAGCGCGGGCGGCAGGCCACCGGCCCATAAGAACGCGTACATCGCCACGCCAATGCCCAGTGTGGCCACCAGCGCACCCCGGTGCGGAAACCAGCGCTGCCCGCTTTTGAACAGCGCCACATAAAACAGGTGTGCCACCAGGAAACTCACCAGCCCCGGGATGAAGAAGCCCGAAACCATCAAAAACACATCGCCTGCCAGCGACCCGGCCAGCGCCGCCGCCATCAGCCACCAGTTTTTGGGGTCAAAAAGGCCGTCTGCGCCCAATGGATAAGCACTTTTTGCTATCAAAATAATAGCAATCACCATCGTCAGGGGTTTGAAGACCCAATGCCACTCGGTCAGCCCCAGCGCACTGGTGGCCGTGGCCAGGGCAGCGCTTTGCAGCATCAGCGCCATCCCCATGCCGATGCGCCCCTGCATCACGGCGCCCAGCGCCCACTGGCTGATCAGCAGCACCGCAAACCAGATTGCGTTGTGCGTCAGCGGCGCTGCGTCGGCCTGCCACAGGAAGGCCGCCACCCCGGCCAGCAGGATGCCAAACTGCACCAGTGCAAACCCCTGCCCGGTGCGTGACATGGGAGGGTGGTACAGCTGCATCTGCGCCATGCTGAAGGCCGGTTTGGGGAAGCGCTCCGCCACGTCCGCAGGCCGCCAGCCCGGCGGCTTGATCCAGACCTTGAGCTTGTCGCGCCAGCTGCGCGCGTGCCAGCTGTCGTGCGCCAGCCCCGCATACACCTGGGCGTTGGCCCACAGCGGGTCCCAGCTGTTGAGCAGGCCGCGCGTGCCATACACGCATTTCTCCTGCTCGTCTTCGTCCTTGAAGGTGCCGAACATCCGGTCCCACAGGATCAGGATGCCGCCGTAGTTTTTGTCCAGGTACGGGTCATTCACGGCATGGTGCACGCGGTGGTTGCTGGGGCTGCAGAACCAGCGGTCGAACCAGCCCAAGCGGTCCACCTGCTCGGTGTGCACCCAGAACTGGTAGAGCAGGTCGATGAGCGCCACCACTGCAAACACCAGCGGCGGCACACCGGCGAGTGCCATGGGCACGTAAAAGATCCAGCCCAGCAGCGCGCCCGAGCTGGTCTGGCGCAGCGCGGTGCTGAGGTTGTAGTCCTGGCTCTGGTGGTGCACCGCGTGCGCGGCCCACAGCACGGCCGACTCATGCCCCATGCGGTGCAGCCAGTAGTAGCACAGGTCGTAGAACACCAACGCCAGCAGCCAGCCCGGCAGGCTGGTCCAGAACACATCGTTGCGCCACAGCGCCACATGTTCGAACAATGCGGTGTAGATGCCGATGCGCAGCAGCCGGGTGAACACTGCGCTGGTCTGGCTGAGCATGCCGAGGCTGATGCTGCTCACGGCATCGGCCAGCCGGTAGGTGTTGCGCTGGCGCTTGAAACCGATCGCCAGCTCAATGGCGATCAGCAGAAAAAAAACGGGCGTGGCAAGGACGATGATCTGGCTGGGGCTCATAAGTAAATCCTCATGATTCTCAACCGAACATGTACTTGATATTGTGCGCACCAACTCTTAAGTAGGATTTGTACAGATCGAGCGGCAGTTGCGCACTATCGTGCCGGGATGAACGGCGTGGACCGCACAATCGACGTATATCGCTGAAGCCAAAAAAAATCTCAAGCTGCAGCTGTTTTCTAAATTGAATGTACATCATTGTGGGTTGTTGGCGCAGCAATGGCTGGGCGGTCTCAAATCTGAAGTGCAACACCGCTGGTTGATATTCAATGAATGGTAGCGGAGCTCTTCTCGGCAATGGTCGTCATGAATTGCTGGAAAGCCTGATAGGGAGAATCCCAGCCGAGCGTCTGGCGAGGACGGTTGTTCATCAGATCGGCCATGGAGTCCAGCGCATCCTGGTCATGAACGCTCAGGTCTGAGCCCTTGGGCATGAGCTGGCGCAGCAGCCCATTCGTATTCTCACAACTGCCTTTTTGCCAAGGGCTGTGCGGATCACAAAAGTACACCCGCATGCCAAGGGCTTGGGCGAGATCCTTGTGCCGGGCCATCTCCTTGCCCTGGTCGTAGGTGAGCGTCTGGCGCATCGGCTGTGCAATCTGGCGCAGCTTGTTGGTGAACGCGGCCAGCGCACTGTCTGCGGATGCGTCAGGCATCTTGC
>NZ_JBUDZG010000023.1:0-65984 GCF_054950075.1 Acidovorax sp. Q11
CAGCCTGGAGGTGCAAGCCCAGTAGGAGGCTATAGTTATCCACAGCCAGCCTAACCAACGCTGGCTACACGCCCCCTATCAAAGTTGGATCGGCACACACTGTCAAGATTCAATCGGCGCCAACACATGAATCAATTAGGAGCAGAAAACCACGAATTCAGGTGGTTTTTTTGCGATCGATTGAATCATATAAATCATTTTTATCAAATTTAAGGACTGAGCCATGTAAAACTCGTCCAAAATGCGCGATATATGCAATCTGACAAATTCTCACCTGAGCGCCAGGCACCGGACCACTACACCACCCTCGAAGTGGCCAAGATCCTTGGCATGGCCGTGCGCTCAGTCCAGCTGATGGTGGACCGCAACGAGCTGGAGGCCTGGAAGACCCCCGGCGGGCACCGGCGAATCTCACGAACCTCAGTAGACCGTTGGGCCAGAGCACATGGCCTTGCGGGCGCTGGCAGCGCCCCGTCCTCGCCTGCGCCTCCTTCGCCTCCCGCCACCCGCTCCCCGGCGTCGCGTGCCCAGGCTGTCGCACCGGCATCGGTACATACACCGCAGATCTTGCTGATTGAAGACTCGGTCCATTTCCAGAACCTGGTGGGGCTGATCGTGAAGCAGCACTTTCAAGGGGCGGCGCTGCAAGTGGCCAACGACGGGATCACGGGGCTGGCCCTGTATGGCCAGATCCAGCCCGACGTACTGATCGTTGACATCCTGCTGCCCGGTATCGACGGCGCCACCCTCATCACCACCCTGCGCTCGCACCCGCAGTTTGCGCACAGCCACCTTATCGTTGTAACGTCACTGGACGAGTCGCAACGCGAGCCCTATGCCTTTGCCCTGCAGGGTGTGAAGGTCATCCACAAACCCCGGCTGGTGGCTGAGTTGCCTGCAGCCCTCGCGGCCTGTCTGCCACCGGGCCAGGTGCCGTCATGAATTTGCCCCGGGTCCTGCTGGTCGAAGACGACGTCTCCATCGCACGCTTCGTGGAGCTGGCGCTGGAAGAGCTGCCCATCGAGTTGGTCACCTGCACCAATGTGGGCGACGCCGTGCAGGCGCTGCAGGCCGGCCACACACGGCTCATCATCACGGACCTCATGCTGCCCGGCGAGTCCGGCATCGACCTGGTGCAGCGGCTGCTGCACGAGCCAGGCCCGGGCCACCCGATCCCTGTGGCCGTCTTCAGTGCCGGGTTGACCCCTGCCGTGCGCGACCAGCTGAGCGCCATGAAAGTGTGGCGCATGCTGTCCAAACCCGCCTCGGTGATGGAACTGGAAAACTGTGTGCGCGACGCCCTGGCCTTGCACGTGGCCGCAACAACCGATGCGACGCCTTCCTTGGCGCCGACACCTGCCGCTCAGACACTCCCTGCCGCAACCCCGGCCGAAACCGAGGCCATTGCAACCCACTTTGCGGGCGACGAATTCCTGTTCAAGGCCTACCGCGCAAGTTGCCTGCAGCAGTTCCCTTCCAATGTGCAGCAGGGCGACGCCGCCTGCGCCGCGCAAGACTGGCCCGCCCTGCGCCGCCTGGCACACAGCCTGGCCACCGTGCTGCTGACACTGGGGCACCCCACGCAAAGCGTGCGGGCGCGCCAGTTAGAGAACGCCGCCGCGCAGCTCGCCGCCAGCCAATGCCTGGACCACTGGAACAAGCTGCGCGCGTTCATGACCCAGCGCTAAAACCTGCCCAGAATCTCCCCATGATCACCGTCCATCACCTCGAAACCTCGCGCTCGCAGCGCATTCTCTGGCTCCTGGAAGAACTGGGGGTGCCCTACGAACTGAAGATCTACCAGCGCGACAAGGCCACCAAGCTGGCGCCGCCTGAACTCAAGAAAATTCACCCTCTCGGCAAATCGCCCGTGATCACTGACGGTGACGAAGTGATTGCCGAATCCGGCGCGATCATCGAGTACCTGGTGGAAACCTACAGCGCCCGTGCGGGCGGCGACCTGGCGCACCTGCAGCCCGCGCAGCGCACGCCCGAGCACCGCCAGTGCCGCTTCTGGATGCACTACGCCGAAGGCTCGCTCATGAACTGGCTGGTGATGAAGCTGGTGTTCATGACCATCCCCACCCAGCCCATGCCCTTCTTCGTGAAGCCCATTGCGCGCCAGCTGTGTGGCACGGTGCAGAAGAAGCTCATCGACCCCAACGTGGACAGCGCGCTGGCTTTCATCGAAGCGCACCTGGCCACCCACCGCTGGTTTGCGGGTGAACAACTCACCATGGCCGACTTCCAGATGAGTTTTGCGGTAGAGGCCCTGCTGTCCCGCGCCAATGACGCCAGTGGCAGCCCGCACCTACGGGCCTACAGGCAGCGCATGGAAGCCCGCCCGGCGTACCAGCGCGGCATTGCCAAGGGCGGGCCGGTGGTGATGGGCGCCTGAAGGCCTTTTGACGATCTGGCCCCCCTCGCAGGGTGATGGGCGACGGGCTTGGAAGATATGTAAGCAAATAGATGTTTACGTAACAAAAGCATAAAATTTCGCATCCATCCCAATCCTTGGGGGGATGCACCATGCCCAGCAACCCGATCCAGCGGCCGGCCCAGGCCCACCTTGCCAATGAACCGGCAGGGCACCGGGAACGTTTTGCCGCCGGGGCCACCATCCTGGTGTCGGTGGTGCTGTTCATGCTGGCCGTGCCCTATGCCACCGTGGCACTGGTCCCTTTCCCGGCCTTCATCCCCATCTACGTCACCGCCCTGGTGATCTTCGACCTGATCACGGCCGTGCTGCTGTTCGGGCAGTACCGCGCACTGGGCGCCGTGGGGCTGCTGGTGTTGGGGGGCGCCTACCTGTTCACCGCCACGGCCACTGCGGCCTATGCGCTGATTTTTCCGGGCCTGTTCGCGCCCACGGGGTTGCTGGGCTCGGGGCCGCAAACCTCTTCCGCGCTCTACATGCTGTGGCACGCGGGCTTTCCGCTGGCCGTGATGGCCTACGCCCTGATCAAGCACAAGAAGCCACGCGGCCCGCAATGGGTGGAGCACGGCCGCGCCCACCGGGGCATCGTGGCCACGGTGGGCGTGGTGATGGTGGTGGTGGCCCTGTGGACCGGATTCGCCACCGCCGGGCACGCGCATCTGCCGGTGTTTCTGGATGGCAACCGCACCACGGCCACGGGCAAGCTGGTGCTGGCCGGTATCTGGCTGCTCAGCCTGGCCGCCCTGGTGCTGCTGTGGCGCCGCAAGCCCCATGCGCTGCTCGATGTCTGGCTGCAGGTGGTGATGTGCGTCTGGCTGCTGGACATTGCCATGGCCGCCTTGCTCAACACAGGGCGCTACGACCTGGGCTGGTACATGGGGCGCATCTACGGCCTGCTGGCGGCGGGCTTTTTGCTCATCGTGCTGCTCAGCGAAAGCGCCCGGCACCAGGCGCAGTTGCGGCAGGTGACTGCGGCGCTGGAAGCGGCCAACGCCACCCTGTGGCGCCTTTCGATGCAGGACGGCCTGACCGAGCTGGCCAATCGCCGCGCCTTCGACCTGCACCTGGCAGAGCAACTGGCCCTGGCCACGCGGCACCACCGCCCGCTGGCACTGGTGCTGATGGACGTGGACCATTTCAAGGCCTACAACGACACCTATGGGCACCAGCTGGGCGACGAGTGCCTGCAGACCATCGCCAAGGTACTGCGGGCCAGCGGCAAACGTCCGTCAGACCTGGTGGCCCGCTACGGCGGTGAGGAATTTGCGCTGGTGCTGCCAGAGACGGACAGCCACGGTGCGCTGCACATCGCCACGGCCACACAAGGCGCGGTGGCACGGCTGTCCATCCCGCACAGCGAGTGCTCCACTGGCCCGCATGTGAGCATCAGCGCCGGCATCGCCGCCATCCACCAGGGCGAAGCCATGACGCCGCAGCACATGATCGAAACCGCAGACAAGGCGCTGTACGAGGCCAAAAAGGCCGGCCGCAATCGCGTGGTGCTGCAGGACATTCCCTGCAAGGCCTGACTGACCCGCACCGACGGACGGCTTCAGCCCACGCCACACACCCGTGCACCCGGGTCGTTGTGCGCCAGTTCGCGCTCGTTCTTGGCCTGGGCCACCTCCATGTCGCGCGGCAGGGTCACGCCGTTCTTCACGGCCAGTATCTCGGCCATCACACTCACCGCGATCTCGGGCGGTGTCTTGCTGCCAATGTAGATGCCAATTGGGCCGCGCAGGCGCGCCAGGCTGGCCTCAGTCTGATCAAAGTGCTCGATCATGCGCGCACGGCGAGCCTCGTTGTTGCGGCGCGAGCCAATGCCGCCCACGTAAAACGCCTCGGTGTTCAGCGCCTCCAGCAGCGCCAGGTCGTCGAGCTTCGGGTCGTGCGTGAGCGCCACCACGCAACTGCGGCGGTCGGGCTTGAAGGCCAGTACCACGTCGTCGGGCATGTCGCTCACCACGGTAGCGCCCGCCACGCTCCAGCTGCCCCGGTATTCCTCGCGCGGGTCGCACACCGTCACGGCAAAGCCGTTGAACAAGGCCATGGTGGCCAGGTACTCGGTGAGCTGCCCGGCACCGATGAGCAGCATGCGGTACTCGGGCCCGAAGGTATTGGTGAGCTGCACCGCATCCACCGCCAGGTCCTCGGGCGCCTGGGTGGGCGCCAGCGTCACGGCGCCATCGGCCAGGCGCACCGTGCGCTGCATGAGGCGCCCGGCGGCCAGCTGGGCGATCAACTCGGCCAGCAAGGCCGGGTCGGGGTCGTATTCAAGCAGCAGCTCCAGCGTGCCGCCGCAGGGCAGGCCAAAGCGGTGGGCTTCGTCGGCGCTGATGCCGTATTTGACAAACGATGGTGGCCCGCTGGGGATGCTGTGGGCACCGTCGTTCGTTGCCGCAGCGGCCTGCGCATAGGCACGGGTGTGGCGGTCGATCAGGTCGTCCTCGATACACCCGCCCGATACCGATCCCACCACCGCGCCATCCTCACACAGCGCCATGATGGAACCCACCGGCCGGGGCGACGAGCCCCAGGTGCGCACCACCGTGGCCAGCAGCGCGCGGCGCCCTGCCGCCCGCCAGCCCTGCAGGGTACGTAACACCACAACGTCCAAATTTTCCATGACTCGCTTCCTCTGGGTACCCGGATCACTCAGCCGCGATTGAACCACCAAGCCAGCAACACCAGAGCCCCTGCGCCAACACCCCACGCCCATGCAGGGATACCCCCGCCCTGGAGGGCTCCGCCTCCCCCACCCGGTGGGGTGATGGCCTCGGCCTGCACGGCATCCGACGCACCGGCCTGCGGCACCTCGGCGCGCGGAAAGCGGCGCTGCATCTCGTTGTCGAAACGCTTGAAGAAGTCCTCCGCCATGGTCTTGGCCGCGCCATCGATCAGCCGCTGGCCCAGCTGGGCGATCTTGCCGCCCACGGTGGCGTGCACCGTGTAGTGCAGCTCGCAGCTGGCCTGCCCCACTCCATCCACAGCCAAGGGCACCAGCTTGACCTGGGCATTGCCCTTGCCGAAGCCCGCCACGCCGCCCGAGCCATCAAAGGCGATGTTGTAGCTCTCGGGCGGCACGATGTCCAACAGCGTGATCTTGCCCGCGAACTTGGCCGACACGGGCCCGATCTTGAGGGCCATGGCCACGGCATACTGGTTGTCGCCCGTGGCCTCGACCTTGTCGCAACCGGGGATGCACAGCTTGAGGACCTCGGGGTCGTTGAGCGCTTCCCAGGCCTGCTGCTGGCTCACGGCAAGGGTGCGGCTGGCTTGCATTTCCATGGTGGGTTCCTTGTCCTGGTTTTGTGTTTCGGCTCTTGTCGAAATCTGTCATTGCCGCAGCACGCTGGCCAGGCTCGCGGCAAGGTCCTGCAGGCGACTGAGGTTGTGCACGGCCACCATGCCATGGGCTTGGCGGTGCAAGGCCGCCGCTCCCCGTGCTATGGGCGCATAGCCGTCAAAGCGCAGCAAAGGGTTGAGCCACAGCAGGCGGCCGCAGTGGCGGCGCAGCCAGGCCAACTCTTGCTCCAGCACCTCAGCGGCGCCGGTGTCGAGCCCATCGCTGATCAACAGCACCAGCGTGCGCCGCCCTACCAGGCGCCGGGCATGGTGCAGGCGCAACTGGGCCAGGCTGTCGCCCATGCGCGTGCCCCCTGCAAAGTCGGTGATGGCATGCGTGGCCGCCTGCAGCATGGCGTCGGTGTCGGCCAGGCGGAAGGCGGGCGTGAGATCGGTGAGCCCGGTGCCAAACGCAAACACATCGCGGCGAACGGCAACGCCCGTGTGGCGCGGCGCGGTGGCGGCGTGCAAAAAGGCCAGCAGCAGGCGCGCATAGCGTTCCATGGAGCCCGACACATCCACCAGCACCAACAGCGGCAAGGGTTGCTGGCGCCGCTGCAGCAACGGCACGCGCAGCACTTCGCCACCGCTGCGTGCGGCCAGGTGCATGGTGCCCGGCCAGTGCGGGCGGTTGCCCCGCGCGCCAGGGCGCGTGCGGCGGGCCGCGTAGTGCGGCAGAGGCAACGGCACCTCGCGTGCCAGGCGCTCCACCAGCAGGTATTCGCTGGCGGAGAGCTGGTTGAAGTCGGCCTGCCGCAGGCGCTGCAGGTCACTCGCCGTCATGGCGGCATCGAAGTCCACCTTGTCCTCTTCGCGCGGCGGCGGCGCGTTGCGCGCGGCACGCACCGGGGCCAGCGCCTCGCTCACCCGCGGGCGGCGTTTGGCGGGCTCGGCCTTCGATTCGGCGCTGGGCAGCATCTGCGCCAGCAGCTTCTGGGCCACGTTGGGGTTGCGGAAGTACGCGTCGAACAGCTCGCGGAACACCATGCGGTCTTGCTCGCGGCTGACCAGCACAGCCTCCAGCGCGGCGCAAAAGTCCTCGCGCTGCAAGCCCACCAGCATCACGGCCTGCTGGGCCAACGCCATGCGGGCGGCGTCCACGCGCACACCGGCGCGGCGCAAGGTGCGGCCAAAGCCGCTCAGGTTGTCGGCGAGCTTGCCCGTGCGGGCATCGCCGAGCTGGGAGATCGTCATGCCCTCTGCCACGGCTGCGCCTTCATGCATCAGTGTCGGCGGGCTGCAGCAGCTGCACCGCCATGTCGCGTGTGAGCGCCGCCACATCCTCGCGCTGCTTGAACAAGATGCCCGCCGTGTCGGACACCACCTCCGGGTCCACCACGATGGTGTCGAGCGCGACCAGGGCCTTGGCCCATTCCACGCTCTCCGCAATGCCCGGCGCGCGTTGAAAGGCATTGGCAAACGGCTGGCTGCGCAGGCGGCCCACAAACTCGGCCACCTGCTGGGCCAGCACCGCGCTGGCGCCCGGCACCTGGGCGCGCACGATGGCCAGCTCGCGCTCGCGCTCGGGGTAGTCCAGCCAGTGGTACAGACAGCGGCGCTTGACGGCGTCGTGCAAGTCGCGCGTGCGGTTGCTGGTGAGGATGGTGACCGGCGTTGCCGTGGCGCGCACCGTGCCGATCTCGGGGATGCTGACCTGGTACTCACCCAGGTATTCGAGCAAAAAGGCCTCGAAGGGCTCGTCGGCACGATCCACCTCGTCGATGAGCAGCACCGCACCCGGCGCAGGTGCCTGCAGCGCCTGCAGCAAGGGGCGGCGGATGAGGTAGCGATCCTGGTAGACCTCGCGCTCCACCTGCGCCATGTCGGCACTGCCTTTGCCTTCGGCGGCACGCATGTGCAGCAATTGGGCGGCGTAGTTCCACTCGTACAGTGCCTCGCGCTGCTCCAGGCCGTCATAACACTGCAGGCGGATCAGGCTGCGTGCAAGCACTTCCGAGAGGGCTTTGGCCAGCGCGGTCTTGCCCACGCCGGGCTCGCCCTCCAGCAGCAGCGGGCGCTGAAGATTGAGCGCCAGGAACACCGCCGTGGCCAGGCGCCGGTCGGCAAAGTAGCCCACGCTTTGCAGGGCTTGCACCAGGGCATCAACGGTGGTTGGCAAACTCATTGCTACTCTTTTGATAGCAACCTGCACTTGATGGACGCGCGCAGGAGGCCAATTTGGCTACAAATTTATCTTCTCGGTGCGGTGCCCGGGCTCTGGCAGGTGCTGTACGCGCGGTTGGCACGACCCGCGCCGCAGGCCGCAGGTCGGGTGACGCCCTGGCGGGCTCACCCGGCCTGCGGTGCGGCGCGCCCCGCTCAACCCAGCATCTTCTGCACCGCCCGCTGCGTCTGCACGCTGATCAGGTTCGCGCGGTAGGCAGCACTCGCATGGATGTCGCTGTTCAGCTCGCTGGCGTCGATCTTCACCCCCGCAGCCGATGCTGGCGTGAAGCTCTGGCTCAGCGCTGCCTCCAGCCCCGCGTGGCGGAACACGCTGGTCGCGGCGCCGGTGATGGCCACGCGCACGCCGCTGTCTGTCTGCGCCACAAACACCCCCACCAGCGAGAAGCGCGACGCGGGCTGCTTGAACTTCATGTAGGCCGCGCGCTTCGGGATGGGGAAGCGGACAGCAGTGATGATCTCGCCCTCCTCCAGCGCCGTGGTGTACATGCCCACAAAGAAGTCGTCGGCCTTGATCTCGCGCTGGTTGGTGATGACCGTGGCGCCCAGCCCGAGCACCGCACTGGGGTAGCAGGCCGCCGGGTCGTTGTTGGCCACCGAGCCGCCCAGCGTGCCGCGTGCGCGCACCTGGCGGTCGCCGATGTGGGCGGCCAAGTCGGCCAGCGCGGGAATGGCGGCCTTCACGTCCGCGCTGTTCGCGACGTCCATGTGGCGTGTCATGGCGCCGATGACGAGGGCATTGCCGTCGCGTCGGATGCCCGCGAGTTCGGCCACGCCATTCAGGTCCACGATCTTCTCGGGGTTGGCCAGGCGCAGGCGCATGGACGGCAGCAGGCTTTGCCCGCCCGCCAGCAGCTTGCCGCCCTGGGCGATGTGTTGCGCAGCTGCGGCGACGGAGGTAGGCGCGTCAAAGGTAAATGCGTACATGGTCGAATCTCCTTATGCCTTGGCCGACTGGATGGCTTCCCACACGCGGTGCGGCGATGCGGGCATGTCGAAGTCCTTCACGCCCAGCGGGCGCAGGGCGTCGAGCACCGCGTTGATGACGGCCGGGGGCGAGCCGATGGCCCCGGCCTCGCCGCAGCCCTTGGTGCCGAGCGGGTTGTGCGTGCATGGCGTGCATACATGGCCCAGCTTGAACTCGGGGAAGTCATCCGCGCGCGGCATGGCGTAGTCCATGAAGCTGCCGGTGAGCAGCTGGCCCGTCTCGCGGTCGTACACGCAGTTCTCCAGCAGCGCCTGGCCAATGCCCTGCACCAGGCCGCCATGCACCTGGCCTTCCACGATCATGGGGTTGATGATGGTGCCGAAATCGTCCACGGCCGTGAACTTGTCCACGCGTGTGCTGCCGGTTGCGGGGTCGATTTCCACTTCGCAGATGTAGGTGCCTGCAGGGAAGGTGAAGTTGGTCGGGTCATAGAACGCGGTTTCGTTCAGGCCCGGCTCCAGTTTGTCCAGCGGGTAGTTGTGCGGTACATAGGCCGTGAGCGCCACCTGGCCGAACGGGATCTTCTTGTCCGTGCCGCGCACGGTGAACTCGCCGCCGCTGAAGTCGATGTCGGCGTCACTGGCCTCCATCAAGTGCGCCGCGATCTTCTTGGCCTTGGCCTCGATCTTGTCCAGCGCCTTCATGATGGCCGCCCCGCCCACGCTGATGGAGCGCGAGCCGTAGGTGCCCATGCCGAACGGCACCCGGCCCGTGTCGCCGTGCACGATGTCCACGTTCTCCACCGGGATGCCCAGGCGCGCCGCCACCAC
The DNA here is from genome assembly GCF_054950075.1 of Acidovorax sp. Q11. Lineage (NCBI taxonomy): Bacteria > Pseudomonadati > Pseudomonadota > Betaproteobacteria > Burkholderiales > Comamonadaceae > Acidovorax > Acidovorax sp. Q11. Next base: position 9,725 of record NZ_JBUDZG010000023.1, read on the forward strand.
CTGCGCAAACGTGGTTTCGTGCCCCTGGCCGTGGCTGTGCGAGCCGGTGAACACCGTCACGCTGCCCGTGGGGTGCACGCGCACCTCGCCGCATTCAAACAGCCCGGCACGCGCACCCAGAGCGCCTGCGATGTTGGACGGCGCAATGCCGCAGGCCTCGATGTACGACGAATAGCCCAGGCCGCGCTTGAAGCCCTTGGCCTCGCTGGCCGCCTTGCGCGCCGCAAACCCGGCCACGTCGGCCAGCTGCTGCGCCTGCATCATGCACGCGTGGTAGTCGCCAATGTCGTACTGCAGCGCCACCGGCGTCTGGTACGGAAAGCTGGTGATGAAGTTGCGCTTGCGGATCTCGTCCTGGCCCAGGCCCAGCTCCCACGCGCAGCGGGTGACCAGACGCTCCAGCAGGTAGGTGGCCTCGGGCCGGCCCGCGCCCCGGTAGGCATCCACCGGCGCGGTGTTGGTGAACCACGAATCCACCTCCACATAGACCTGCGGCGTGGTGTACTGCCCCGCCAGCAGCGTGGCATACAGGATGGTGGGCACAGCGCTGGCAAAAGTGCTCAGGTAGGCGCCCAGGTTGGCGTGCGTGTGCACACGCATGGCCAAAAACTTGCCGTCCTTGTCCAGGGCCATTTCGGCATGGCTGATGTGGTCGCGGCCATGCGCGTCCGACAGGAAGGACTCGCTGCGGTCGGCCACCCACTTGATGTTGCGGTTGAGCTTCTTGGCGGCCCAGGTCAGGCACACGTCCTCGGCATACAGGTAGATCTTGGAGCCGAAGCCACCGCCTACATCCGGCGCAATCACGCGCACCTTGTGCTCGGGCAGGCCCATCACAAAGGCCGTCATGAGCAGGCGCTCGACGTGCGGGTTCTGGTTGCTCACGTACAGCGTGTACTCGTCATTGGCACGGCTGTAGCTGCCGATGGCGGCGCGCGGCTCCATCGCGTTGGGGATGAGCCGGTTGTTGATCAGGTCCAGCTGGGTGACATGGGCGGCGCCCGCAAACGCGGCATCCACCGCGCCCTTGTCGCCAATGGCCCATTTGAAGCAGTGGTTGTCAGGAGCGATGTCGTGCAGCGCCGCCCCCGCCACCGCGCCCGCAGCGGCATCGGCCACATTGACCACGGCGGGCAACACGTCGTAGTCCACCTCCACCAGCTCGGCCGCGTCGCGTGCCTGCTGCAGCGTCTGGGCCACGACCATGGCCACATGGTCACCCACGTAGCGCACCTTGCCCTGCGCCAGGATGGGGTGCGGCGGCTCCTTCATGGGCTCGCCATTGGTGCTGGTGATGAGCCAGCCACAGGGCAAGCCGTTGATGTTGTCGGCCGCTACGTCGGCGCCCACAAACACACCCAGCACACCGGGCGCGGCCTTGGCAGCGCTGGTGTTGATGCTGTTGATGGCGGCATGCGCGTGCGGCGAACGCACGAACACCGCATGGCTTTGCGCGGCCAGCACCACGTCATCGGTGTACTGGCCCGCGCCGGTGAGGAAGCGGTAGTCCTCCTTGCGCTTGAGCGATTCTCCGATGTGCGGCAGCTTGGAAAAGTCGGATGCACCCATGGTTCTTCTCCTTTGTGTTTAAGCGGAAGCCATGGCCTTTTGGCCGACCTGCACCGCGCGCACGATGTTCTGGTAGCCGGTGCAGCGGCAGATGTTGCCTTCGAGCAGCTCGCGGATCTCGCCTTCGCTCGCGCCGGGGTGGTTCTTGCACAGGTCCACCGCACTCATCACCATGCCGGGCGTGCAGAAGCCGCACTGCAGGCCGTGGCATTCCTTGAACGCGGCCTGCATGGGGTGCATGGTGCCGTCGGCGGCGGCCATGCCTTCGATGGTGGTCACCTCGGCCCCCTGGGCCTGCACGGCCAGCATGGCGCAGGATTTGACGGCGCGCCCGTTGACGTGCACGGTGCAGGCGCCGCACTGGCTGGTGTCGCAGCCCACATGGGTGCCAGTGAGCGCCAGGTGCTCTCGCAGCGCATGGACAAGCAGGGTGTTGGGGGGGACGTCAACACTGGCAGCGCGCCCGTTGACCGTGAACTGGACTTGCATCTGGCTGTCTCCTGGATAGGTTGTGGCTGGACTGACCTCGCGCATCTTCTGCCGCCCCCCACCACCCATCCCTAGGGACAACCCTAGATTGAGGGGGCCCCTCGCCGGATATTCTCAAAATGAAACATGTTGCAGCGCACACCGGCGCATCATGCGCAGCTCAAGGATTCGGTTCACCATGCTGTCCTCCGCCCCCACCTCCCCTGCCCACCGCCACGCGCTGATTGCGCAGGCCCGCCAGACCTTGCTGGCGGATGGCGCAGCGCCCCTGCGCGCGGAGGTGGAGCCCTGGATTGCACGGTCGTGGCAGCGCTGCCTGGCCCAAGGCATGGACCCCACGCAGCGTGTGGTGTTCGAGGCCGTCAGCGCCCCGGCGCTGCGCCACAGCCTGGAGCAGAACCAGGCCCTGCTGCGCGCAGCGCGCCCCGTGCTGGAGCAGCTCACGCGCGCCATTGCGGGCATGCGCTACTTCGCCATCCTGACGGACGCCCGGGGCACCGTGGTCGATGTACAGGGCCATTGCGACCCCTGCGACCCGCGCGCCAGCAGCATCGGCCGCGTGGGCATCGACCTCTCGGAAGCCGCCGTGGGCACCACGGCGATCGGCGCAGCGCTGGCCGAACTGCAGCCCGTGTGGCTGCACCGGGGCGAGCATTTTCTGGATGACAACGGCAGCTACAGCTGCGCGGGCGCACCGCTGTTCGACCCCCAGGGCCGCTGCGTGGGCATGCTGGATTTGACCGGCATCGACGTGCCCGAGCGGCCCGAGCTGCGCCACCTGGTGGCGCGCTCGGCCCGCGCCATGGAAGACGCCCTGCTGCTGCAACGCCCCCATGCGCTGCTGCTGCGCCTGAACTGGCCCGGCTGCACGCTGGGCGGCGAAGGCGACGGCCTGCTCGCACTCGACGCCGATGGCTGTGTGGTGGGCGCCAACAGCATGGCCCGCCAGCTGGTGCCCCAGCCCTTGCGCGCGCCCGGTGCAACCACCCACTGCAGCGACCTGCTGGCCATGCCCTGGACCATGCTGTTCGACGCGGCCCGGCGCGCCCCCGCGCAGCCGCTGGACCTGCCCCTGTGGTCGGGCCTGCGCCTGCAGGCCCTGGCCCAGTGGCCCGCGCACACCCACCGCAGCAGCGCCCCCAGCCCCGTCAGCCCCTTCAGCCCCACCGGAGCCGCGCCCCTGGTTTCCGCCGCCCCGCCAGTGGCCGCGCCGCTGCGCGAGGCGGAGACCGCCCTGATCCGCCAGGCCGTGCTGGACGCCCGGGGCAACGTGGCCGAGGCGGCCCGCGCACTGGGCATCAGCCGCGCCACGGTGTACCGCAAGCTGGGCACGCCCAAGGGGCCGTGAACGGCGCCGCGCCAGCCCACCTTGCCCGCACGCTGTCCATCAGAGTCAAATTTTTGATAAAAAAAGGCCTCTGCGCGCGACCATATTGCCTTTTAAGCTATTAAATATATAGCACTATCATCCCGCAAAACAACGCCGCTCAGAGCTCTGCCAGCGCCAGCACCACGGCGTTTTCCTCCACCACCAGCACCACGGCACTGCCCGCGCGCAGCCCGCTGTGGGGCGCGGCAAAACCCACCATGTGCAGGCCTGCCGCCAGCTCGGCCGACACCTCGTCGCCCGACTCACCCCGCACCACGCGGGTGGCCCGGCCGGGCAACCGCAGGGTGCCTGCGGGCGCCGCAGCGGCGGGGGCAGGTGCCGCGCGCCCGCCGCGCTCCACCCGCACCGCCGTGGCCTTGCACAGCGCCAGCACGGCCAGCCCCGGCTGCAGGCCTAGCAGCTCGGCGCTCTCGCGGGTGATGCGGGCGGCCAGCGCCCCTGCACCTGCCACGTCGCCCACGGCACCATCCCCCTCCAGCCGCAGGTGCACACACACGATCTGCCCCTGCACTGCGAGCCGGTCCACCACGCAGGGCAGCTGGTTGCGCATGCTGGTGCGCACCGCCAGCCGCGCCAGCGCCGGGCCCGCGTGCGGCGTGGCCTGCCAGCGCGCCAGCACGGCGCCGCGCGCCTGCGCCATCGCATCGGCGGCAGCCAGCAGTTGGTGGCCTGCCTCGGTCAGCTGCGCGCCACCGCCCCCCGCCCCGCCCACGGCACGGGCCACCAGCGGAGTGCCTGCCAGGTTGGTGAGTGTGTCCACCGCCTGCCACGCGGCCTTGTAGCTCACGCCCACGGCGCGGGCAGCCTGCGAGATGGAGCCACAGGCGCCAATCTGGCGCAGGGTGTCGATGCGTTTGTCGGTCAGCGCATGGCCCAGCGCGTCGGTGAGGGAGAGAGAAACAGGCATGGCCGGATGATGCCTCAGCGGGGTCTTGGCGCAGGGCCTTCAGGCCGCCTTGCGGCGCAGCCCCTTGACCGGCTTCGCCAACTTGTGCTGACGCGCCAGCGCGCCATCCGCCGCCGCCTTCAGCAGCCGCTGGAAGGACGGGCATTGCGCATGGCTTTCGGCCGGGCAGGCCGCTGCGTGGCGCAGGCCATTGCTCATGGCCTTGAGGCGCTTGACCATGGCGTCCAGCTCGTCGGCCTTGGCCGAGAGCAGCTGCCGGTCGATGCTGGGCTCGCCACCGGGCAGGAACATGGAGCGGATCTCGTCCAGCGAGAACCCCGCCGACTGCCCCAGCGCAATCAGCGCCAGCTGGTCCAGCACGCCGGGCGCAAACCGGCGCCGCTCACCGGGCTGGCCCACCGAGCGCACCAGCCCTTTTTCTTCGTAGTAGCGCAGCGTCGATGCCCGCAGGCCCGAGCGTTTGGCAACTTCTGCAATGTCCATAAAAAACCTCCAACAAGCCCTTGACTTCAAGTTGACTTGAACTTCTACAGTCCATTTAACCGTGAATTCAACCCGTTTTCACGTCCACCGTCCAAGGAGTTTTTTATGGCTTTTCAATGGCAAGACCTCCCCCTCGCCTTGCTGATCGGCGTGGGCGCCACCGCCGTCATGGATACCTGGCTGGTGCTGCTCCAGCGCCTGGGCGTGCCCACGCTCAACTTCGCGCTCATCGGCCGCTGGGTGGGCCACCTGTTGCGCGGCCAGTTCTCCCACGCGGCCATCGCCAAAGCCACCCCCATCCGGGGTGAACAAGCCTGGGGCTGGCTCACGCACTACGCCGTGGGCGTGGGCTTTGCCACGGTGCTGGTGGCCATCCAGGGCGCGGGCTGGGTGCGCAGCCCCACCCTGCTGCCCTCGCTGGCCCTGGGCGTTGGCACCGTGGCCGCGCCGCTGCTGGTGATGCAACCGGCCATGGGCGCGGGCTTTGCCGCATCACGCACGCCCACGCCGCTCAAGAACTGCCTGCGCAGCCTGGCCAACCACACCGTTTTTGGCTTCGGCCTGTACCTGTCCGCGCTGGCCATCGCACTGATTTCACGATGACCTCTCCCACGCCTTTCCCCAGAAATCACCCCAACGGAAACCACACCATGCAACACATCGCCATCATTTATCACAGCGCCCACGGCCACACCGCCCACATCGCGCAGCAGGTCTGCCAAGGCGCCCAAGGGCTGCCCGGCATCCACGCCGAGCTGATCCGGGCCGAAGACCTGGCCTACACCCCCGACGCCGTGCTGCGCTACGACGGCGTCATCCTCGGCTCGCCCACCTACCTGGGCGGGGTCTCCGGCCCGTTCAAGACCTTCATGGACGCCACCGGCCGTCTGTGGAAGACGCAGCAGCTCAAGAACCGGCTCGCAGCAGGCTTCACCGTGCCGTCGCTGCCTGCGGGCGACAAGCAGTCCACACTGCTGTCGATGTTTGTGTTTGCCATGCAGCACGGCATGGTGTGGGTGGGCAACCCCATCCTGCCCGAGCAGCATGCGGGCGTGCCATATGACGAGGCCGCCAACCGGCTGGGCTCCTGGTCGGGCCTGATGGCGCAGGCAGGCCACGGGTCCCCCGCCGATGCCTTTGCCCCGGGCGACGTGAAAACGGCCCGGATGTTTGGCCGGCATTTTGCGCAGACCCTGCAGCGCCTGGGTACCGTTGCGGCGCCCCAGCCCCACGAGGAGGCCACCGCATGATCCCCGCCCGCTATGCCCCTTTGCTGTTCAGCCTGATCCTGTCGGGCACCATGTCGCTGCTGGTGTCGGGCATCGCCACCTACCGCAGCCTCCCGCCGCACCAGGGCTTTGTGGGCCCGTGGATGAGCGCCTGGCTGACCGCGTGGCTGTTGGCGTTCCCGGCCGTGATGCTGGCCGCCCCGCTGGCCCGCCGGGCCGTGGCCCGGCTCACCACACCGCCCGCAGGAGACCAAGACCAGATAGCTTAGAAGGCATCAAAAAGGCGTTTGGCTTCAACGCCATTTGAGAGCTGTCTATACTCGCTATTCAAAACATGAATAGCGAATTCTCGCAGCCAATGCCATGACCCGCCAAGCCATTCACGCACTCGGCCCCCTCTTCGGTTGGATCGGTCTCGCCCTAGCCTCCATACAGGTGGCGCAGGCTGGCACCGTCTCCGTCGCCGTAGCCGCCAACTTCACAGCCCCCATGCAGAAGATCGCCTCGGACTTCGAGGCAGACACGGGCCACAAAGCCGAGCTGTCGTTTGGGGCCACGGGCAAGTTCTATGCGCAGATCGCCAACGGCGCACCGTTCCAGATCCTGCTGTCGGCCGACGACACCACCCCCGCCCGGCTGGAGAAGGAAGGCAAGGCCGTGGCCAGCGCGCGCTTCACCTATGCCATCGGCACGCTGGTGCTGTGGAGCGCCCAGCCTGGCTACGTGGACACCCAGGGCGCCGTGCTCAAGACCGGCGACTTCAAGCACCTGGCCATTGCCAACCCCAAGCTGGCCCCCTACGGCCTGGCCGCCATGCAAACCATGGACAAGCTGGGGGTGACCACGCGGCTGCAGCCGCGCTTTGTGCAGGGCGAGAACATTGCCCAGACCCACCAGTTTGTGGCCACCGGCAACGCGCAACTGGGCTTTGTGGCCCTGTCGCAGGTGATGGCCGACGGCAAGATCACGAGCGGCTCGGCGTGGCAGGTGCCTGCCGACCTGCACGAGCCTATTCGGCAGGACGCCGCGCTGCTGGAGTCGGGCAGGGGCAATGCGGCGGCCACTGCGCTGATGCAGTACCTCAAGGGCGACAAGGCGAAGGCCATCATCCGGTCGCACGGCTATAGTTTCTGACCCCCTTCGGCCCACTTTCTCTTCCATACCCTGCCATGCCCTTCTCCAGCGCTGACCTGGCAGCCATCGGCCTCACGCTGCGGCTGGCGGGCACCACCATGGTGCTGCTGCTGGTGTTGTGCACGCCGCTGGCCTGGTGGCTGGCGCACACGCCGTCGCGCTGGCGCGGGCCGGTGTCGGCCGTGGTGGCGCTGCCCCTGGTGTTGCCGCCCACGGTGATCGGTTTCTATCTGCTGATCACCCTGGGGCCCCATGGCCCCATCGGGCAACTCACACAAAGCCTGGGCCTGGGTACGCTGCCTTTCACCTTCTGGGGGCTGGTGGTGGGCTCGCTCATCTACTCGCTGCCGTTCGCGGTGCAACCGCTGCAGCACGCGTTTGAAAGCATCGGCACACGCCCGCTGGAGGCGGCTGCCACACTGGGTGCGGGGCCCATCGACCGGTTTTTTACCGTGGCGCTGCCGCTGGCCCGCCCGGGCTTCATCACCGCAGCCATCCTGAGCTTTGCGCACACCGTGGGCGAGTTTGGCGTGGTGCTCATGCTGGGCGGCAACATCCCTGGCGTGACGCGTGTGGTGTCGGTGCAGATTTACGACCATGTGGAAGCGCTGGAATACGCCCAGGCGCACTGGCTGGCCGGGGGCATGGTGGTGTTCTCTTTTGTGGTGCTGCTGGGCCTGAACCTCACGCGGCGCCGCGCGTCCATGGTGTCATGAGGCAGTGATGGAAAACGCGCCCCCCCTGCACTCCATCGAGGCCCGTTTGCACCTGGTACGCCCAGGCTTCACGCTGGATGCCGATCTGCACCTGCCCGGACGTGGCGTGACGGCGCTGTTCGGCCCCTCGGGCTGCGGCAAGACCACCTGCCTGCGTGGCATTGCGGGCTTGACCCGCAATCGTCCGAACCCGGGCCTGGTCCGCGCCCGGCCCGGTCGCGTGGTGGTGAATGGCGAGGTCTGGCAGGACGATGCCGCCCACCTTTGGCGCGCCACCCACGAGCGCGCCCTGGGCTATGTGTTCCAGGAACCCAGCCTGTTCGACCACCTGAACGTGCACGGCAATATCACTTATGGCCTGCAGCGCACGCCGCCCGCGCGGCGCCAGGTGGCGCTGGAGCAGGCCGTGGAACTGCTGGGCATTGGCCAGCTGATGGAGCGCAAGCCCCAGGCCCTGTCGGGCGGTGAGCGCCAGCGTGTGGCCATTGCGCGCGCGCTGGCCACCAGCCCGCGCCTACTGCTCATGGACGAGCCCCTGGCCGCGCTGGACGCGCAGCGCAAGGCCGAGGTCCTGCCCTATCTGGAAAAGCTGCACCGCGCGCTCGACATCCCCGTGCTATACGTGAGCCACGCCATCGACGAAGTGGCGCGGCTCGCAGGCCACATGGTGCTGATGCGCGAAGGCCGCGTGCTGGCACAGGGCCCCACGGGCGAGTTGATCACCCGCCTGGACCTGCCCCTGGCCCATGGCGATGCAGCCGCCACGGTGATCGAAGGCACGGTGCAACAGCACGATGCGCGCGACCACATCACCACCGTGGGGTTCAGCGGCGGGCAGTTGCTGCTGGTCAGCCCGGCGGCGCGTGCGCCGGGCGAGGCACTGCGCCTACGGGTGCAGGCGCGCGACGTGAGCCTGGCCCTGGCCGCGCCCAACGACAGCAGCATCCTCAACATCCTGCCCGCCACCGTGGTGGCCTTGGCCGAAGACAGCCCAGGCCAGTGCATGGTGGCGCTGGATGCCGGGGCCACGCGGCTGCTGGCGCGGGTCACCCAGCGGTCGGCCCAGGCGCTGGCGCTGGCACCAGGCCGGGCGGTGTTTGCCCAGGTCAAGGGCGTTGCCATCGTGAACTGACCCTGCCCGAGAGCAGGCCGCACCGACCGTATGATGGCCCGCAGACACAAAGCACAAAAGGGGAGGACGGGGTGGTCATGGTGTGGAAAAAACAAGGTAATCGATCAACGACCGGCGCGCACGCGCGACGCCGTGAGTGCTTGCGCACCCAGCCGCGCAGGTTCTGAACCATGGCAGCCCTCAAAACCCTGGTCCTGGGCGGCTATGGCAACTTTGGCGCACGCATCTGCCGCGCGCTGGCGGGCGACCCAGCCACCCACCACGGCATCGAACTGCTGGTGGCAGGCCGCGATGCCACACGCGCCCAGGCCCTGGCGCACACCCTGGGCCACGGCGCGCAAGGCACCGCGCTGGACCATCAAGCGCCCGGCCTGGCCAACCGGCTGCGTGCGCTGGACGTGGGCCTGGTGATCCACACCGCAGGCCCCTTCCAGGCCCAGGCCTATGGCGTGGCCCAGGCTGCAGCCGAGGCCGGCGCACACTACATCGACCTGGCCGACGGGCGCCGGTTTGTGTGCGACTTTCCTGCGGCCCTGCAGGCCCCCTTTGCGGCGGCCGGGCGCACCGCAGTCACCGGGGCCAGCACCGTGCCCGCGCTGTCGTCGGCCGTCATCGACCACCTGTGCGCAGGATGGCAGCACATCGACAGCATCGACATCTGCATCGCCCCCGCACAGCGCGCGCCACGCGGTGAGGCCACGCTGGCCGCCGTGCTGAGCTATTGCGGGCTTCCGATCCCCGTGTGGGAGGGTGGCCGCTGGCAAGCCCGGCGTGGCTGGGCCGCGCCCACGCCGGTGCAGTTCCACCGCCTGCGGCCACGCCTGGGGGCGGTGTGCGACATCCCGGACCTGGAGATTTTTCCGGCCCACTACCGGGTGCGCGACCGTGTCCTGTTCCGCGCCGCGCTGGAAGTGGGCATCGCGCAGCGCAGCTTTGCCACCCTGGCCGCCCTCCGCCACTGGGGGCTGCTGCCCCACCCCGAAAAGCTGGCGGGGCTGCTGCACCGCAGCGGCGGCGTGCTCGACGCCCTGGGCACCCCGCTGGGCGGCATGGTGGTGCGGGTGGCAGGTGCCGACGCCCAGGGCCAACCGCGCCGACGCGCGTGGCACATTGCGGCCGACAACGACCACGGCCCCGAGATCCCCTGCATGGCCACCATCCTGCTGGCCCGGCAACTGGCCGCCGGGCAGGCCCTTCCCACAGGCGCCCATACCAGCACCGGCCTGCTGCCGCTGGCAGCCTTTGCGCCCGAGTTTGCGAAATGGGGCATGGTGACGGACATCGTGGAGGAGGCATGACCCCCGCCGCCCATGCGTTGCTGCGCTGGAGCCTCGTCTTCGTATGGCTGGCCACGGCCCTAGTGAGCGTGGTGGAGCTGAACGGACAAAGCCGCGCACTGCTGGTCAGCCTGCCCCCTGCGTGGAGCAGCATCGCAGGGCTGGCCCCCTTCCTCATCCTCGCCGGTGCCGCCGCCGATGCGGCCCTGGGCGTCTGGATGGCCTGGAGGCCCGGCCGGGCCGCCTACCTCGCAGCCCTGGTGCTGATGGGGATCATGACCCTGCTGGCCAGCGCCATCGACCCATCCTGGTGGTTGCACCCGCTGGGCCCGCTGACCAAGAACCTGCCCATTGCCGCCATCCTGCTGGTGCTGCTGCAAGACGAACGCGCGAAGTCCCCATGAGCCTGTACCTCACCCTCAAGTGGCTGCACATCGTCTCCAGCGTGCTGCTGGTGGGCACCGGGCTGGGCTCGGCGTTCTACATGTTCTTCACCAACCGCAGCGGCAATGTGCAGGCGCAGGCCGTGGTAACGCGCCTGGTGGTGCGGGCTGACTGGTGGTTCACCACGCCCACCGTGTTGATCCAGCCTGCCACAGGGCTGGCCCTGGCGGCGATGGCGGGACTGCCCTGGAGCACGCCTTGGCTGGCCGTATCCATCGCGCTGTACCTGGTGGCCGGAGCCTGCTGGCTGCCCGTGGTCTGGCTGCAGCTGCGCATGCGCGACATGGCGGCACAGGCCGCACGGGGCGGTGGCGCGCTGCCCCCGCTGTACTGGCGCTATGCGCGCTGGTGGGAGGCGCTGGGCTACCCGGCCTTCGTGGCCATGGCCGTGGTGTTCTATCTGATGGTGAACAAGCCCGGATTGGGGTTCTGAGAACTATCATTGCCCCATGCTCATCGAGACGCTGGACACCGCCCGCGACCTGGGGCGCCTGAAGGAAATCCTGGGGGTGATGGTGCGCCACGGCTTTGGCGACACCGTGCGCCGCCTGGGCCTGGCCGACCGGCTGGAGCGCGCAGGCCAGGCGCTGAACTGGACGCATGCCGCCGACCTGGCCCGCGTGGAACCACCCGTGCAGGTGCGGCTGGCGCTCGAAGAACTGGGCCCGGCATTTGTGAAGTTTGGGCAGATCCTTGCAGGCCGGGCCGACCTGTTCGGCCCCGAGTGGATTGCCGAGTTCGAAAAGCTCCACAGCCAGGTGCCCGCCGTGCCGCTGGACGCCCTGCGCCCTCAGTTGCGCGAGGACCTGGGTGCCGAACCCGAAGAGGTGTTTGCGTGGTTCGACACCACCCCGCTGGCCGCTGCCTCCATCGCCCAGGTGCACCGTGCTCGCCTGCATGGTGGCACCGGAGTGGTGGTCAAGATCCGCCGCCCCGGCATTGCCGACACCATCCACGCCGACCTGCGCCTGCTGCAGCGCCTGGCCGCGCTGGCCGAGGCAGAACTGCCCTCGCTCAAGCCCTACCACCCCCAGCAACTGGTACGCGAATTCGCGCGCTCCCTGCGCCGCGAGCTGGACCTGGCGGGCGAATGCCGCCAGGCCGAACGCATTGCCACCAACATGGCCGCCTTGCCCCACATCGTGATCCCGCGCGTGCACTGGGCCTACACGCACGAACGCATCAACGTGCAGGATTTCGTCGACGGCACACCCGGCAGCGCGCTGGCCACACTCACGCCCGAGACGGGTTTTGACCGCCGGGTGCTGGCGCAGCGGGGCGCGCAGGCGGTGATCAAGATGATGGTGGAAGACGGCCTGTTCCACGCCGACCCACACCCGGGCAACGTGTTCTACCTGCCGGGCAACCGCATTGCCTTCATCGACTTCGGCATGGTGGGGCGGCTGTCACAACGCCGGCGCGACGAGTTGCTGCAGCTGCTGCTGGGCCTGGTGGAGCACCAAGCCCAGGTGGTAGCCGATGTACTGCTGGACTGGACGGGCGACGCACCGGGCCTGAACCTGGGCCAGCTCGAAACCGAGGTCGAGGCTTTTGTGGACCAGTACCACGGCGTGCCGCTGGCGCAGCTGAGCCTGGGCCAGATGCTGGCCGATGTGAGCGCCATCCTGCGCGAACACCGCCTGGGCCTGCCGCCCGACCTTGCGCTGCTGATCAAGGCCTTCATCTCGCTCGAAGGCATGGGCCGCAACCTGGACCCGGGCTTTCACATGGCCACCGAAACCCTGCCGGTGCTCCAGCAGGTGGTGCGCCACCGCTACCGCCCCGAGGCGCTGGCCGGGCGCACCTGGACCGCGCTGCGGCGCGCCCTGTCCACCGTCGAGCAACTGCCGGACGACATAGGGCGGCTGCTGCGCAACGCACGGCGCGGGCACCTGCAGGTGGGCATTGAGCTGGCCCACCTCAAGCGCGTGGGTGACCAGATCGACCGCTCGGCCAACCGGCTGGCGATGGCGCTGGTGATTGCATCGCTGATCATCGGCTCGTCCATCGTGATGACCGTGAAGGGCGGGCCCACGCTGTTCGGGTTGCCCGCGTTTGGCTTTCTGGGCTTCTTTGGTGCCGTGGTGTGTGGGCTGTGGCTGGTGCGGGCCATCTGGCGCAGCAGCCACCACCGGGATGACGACTGAACATGCAGCTGTCGGGTTACGCCCCTTCGGGCAAACCCGACCTACCTTGCTAACGTGATAGCCAGCACAGTCCCCGTCGCCTGGAAACTGGCGCGGCGCAAGCCAGTGCCACCGTGGAACCGGCTCCGCCGGGCCACCTGTGGCGTCCCCCTTTGGGGGATGGCGCGAAGCGACTCAGGGGGATTTACTTGCTCGCGTTGGGGAAGAACAGCTGCTCCCCCCCGATCTTGTAGCCCGCGATGGCCTGCTGGCCGGCGGGCGACACCACCCAGTCCACAAACTTCTGCGCGTCCAGCACCTTCACGTGCGGGTGCTTGGCGGGGTTGACCACCATCACGCCGTACTGGTTGAAGAGCTTGGTGTCGCCTTCGACCAGCACGGCCAGGTCGGCGCGGTTCTTGAAGTTGAGCCAGGTGCCCCGGTCGGCCAGCACATAGGCGCCGCTCGATGCGGCGATGTTGAGCGCCGGGCCCATGCCGCAGCCGCATTCCTTGTAGCCGCTGCCCTTGGCGGCGTCGGCGCCCGCGAGCTTCCAGTAGCGCAGCTCGGCCGCGTGCGTGCCGCTCTTGTCGCCGCGCGAGACAAAGTTGCCGTTGGCCGTGGCCAGCTTCTGCAGCGCGGCCACGATGTCCTTGCCCTTGGTGCCCACCGGGTCGTCCTTGGGGCCGATCAGGATGAAGTCGTTGTACATGACGGGGTAGCGCTTCACGCCCCAGCCGTCGGCCACAAACTTCTCTTCGGCCACCTGGTCGTGCACGAACAGCACGTCGGCATCACCCCGGCGCGCCATGTCGAGGGCCTGGCCGGTGCCCAGGGCCACCACCTTCACGTCCAGGCCGCTGGCCTTCTTGAACTCGGGCATCAGGTGGCCAAACAGGCCCGACTGCTCGGTGGAGGTGGTGGACGCCATGGTGATGTTCTGGGCGGATGCTGCGCCAGACGCTACAAAAACAGTAGCTATCAGCGCATACTGGACGCGCGCAAGAGGCTTAAAAAGCTTGATATTTTTCGTCATCACCATCATCCCAGTTCTCCTTTGACAAACAAACGGGCAGCCTCCGGCAAGGGGCCGTTAAAAAAGTCGTGCACCGGCAGGTCGGCCACCAGGCGGCCATGCTCCAGGTAGATCACGCGGCTGGCCAGGCGCTTGACCTGGCCCAGGTTGTGGCTGCTGAACACCATGGTCACCGGGTGGGCCGGGCCCGCCGCGCCGTGGCTGGCAGCAAAGTCGGCCATCAGGGCTTCGACCTCGCGCTTGGCGTGCGGGTCGAGGCTGGCGGTGGGTTCGTCGAGCAACAGCACATCCGGCCGCAGCGCCCAGGCGCGGGCCAGCGCCACCCGCTGCTGCTGGCCGCCCGACAGCGTGCGGGCGTTCTGCGCGGCGATGTCCTGCAGCCCCACGCGCTGCAGCGCCGTCAGCGCCTGCAGCCGTGCATCGCGCCAGCGCGTGCCGCGCAGCCACAGGCCCAGCGCCACGTTGTTCTGTGCGCTGGTGCGCAGCATGTGCGGGCGCTGGAACAGCATGGCCTGGCGCAGCGTGGCATCGCAGAGCAGGCCCCCGGCCTGCGTGCCCGCCAGGCCATTGAGCACGCGCAGCAAGGTGCTTTTGCCGCTGCCGTTGGCGCCCACCAGCGCCACGCGCTCGCCCGGGGTGATGCGCAGCGTCACCTGCTCCAGCGCGGGCACGCGGCCATAGCGCACCGTCACCTGGCGCAGGTCGGCCCAGGGGGTGTCTGGCAGGCCGCTCATGCCGCCACCCCCACCGATGTGCCGGACGCCGAGCCATCCACCCGCTCGCGCCAGCGGCGCAGCAGCGCAATCAGCACATTGAGCGCCAGCACCACAACCAGCAGGATGATGCCCAGCGCCAGCGCCAGGGGCAGGTCGCCCTTGCTGGTCTCCAGCGCAATGGCCGTGGTCATCACGCGCGTGAAGCCGTCGATGTTGCCGCCCACGATCATCACCGCGCCCACTTCAGAAATGGCGCGGCCAAACGACGCCAACAGCACCGTGAGCAAGGCATAGCGCTCGTCCCAGGCCAGCAGCAGCGCGCGCAGCAGCGGGCCCGCACCCATGGACCGCAGCTGCTCGCCATGCGCGCGCTCGGCGTCTTCCACCACCTGGCGCGTGAGCGCCGTGACCACGGGCAGCACCAGGATGGCCTGCGCCAGCACCATGGCCTTGAAGCTGAAGAGCCAGCCCAGCGACCCCAGCGGCCCGCTGCGCGAGAGCACCAGGTACACCACCAGCCCCACCACCACCGAGGGCACAGCCAGCAGGGTGTTGAGCACCGCCAGCGCCGCCCCGCGCCCCGTGAAGCGGGCCACGCCCAGCCAGGCGCCCAGCACCAGACCGACGCCGCAGGCAATCAGGCAGGCTGTGGCGCTGACAGACAGGGAACGGCCCACGATGGTCCAGAGGACGGGGTCGGAAGAGAGGGTGAGTTGCAGCGCTGTGACCGCGCTTTCGGTGAGAGTAGACATGGGTTCGGCTATCGTAGGCACCCATCCAATATCCAGCGATATGAACGTCCGTGCATAGGGTCCAACTTCACTACACACTCAGCAAGGATGTAGGCAACGCCCTCATCCGCAACCCGCTGCCCGAGCTGCTGCAGGCCGTGGCAGAACATGGCTCCATCTCGGGTGCCGCACGTGCGCTGGACCTCTCATACCGCCATGTCTGGGGCGCGCTCAAGCGCTGGGAGGACCAGCTGGGCGGCGAGCTGATCATCTGGGGCAAGGGCCAGTCGGCGCAGCTCAGCGAATTTGGCGCCAAGCTGCTGTGGGCCGAGCGCCAGGCCCAGGCGCGGCTGGCACCGCAGATTGCGGCGCTGCACGCCGACCTGGAACGCGCGTTTGCCGTGGCCTTCGACCCCAACGCCCATGTGCTCACCCTGTACGCCAGCCACGACGACGCCCTGGTGGCACTGCGCACGCATGCCGCGCAGGCCGATGCGGGCGCACTGCACCTCGATATCCGCTTCACCGGCAGCGTGGACGCGATCCGCGCGCTGAACGAGGGGCGCTGCACGCTGGCGGGCTTCCACACAGTAGACAAGGCCGGGGCCGACTCGCTCACCGCCCAGACCTATCAGCCCCTGCTGCAGCCGGGCCTGCACAAGATCATCGGCTTTGCCCAGCGCACGCAGGGCCTCATCGTCGCGCCGGGCAACCCGCTGGCGCTGCGCAGCCTGCAGGACGTGGCCCGCACCGGCGCACGCTTCTTGAACCGGCCGCTGGGCACGGGCACGCGGGTGCTGCTGGACGACCTGCTGGCCCAGGCGGGGCTGGACCCGCAGGGCATCGTCGGCTATGCGCTCAACGAGCCATCCCACACCGCCATTGCCCAGGCCGTGGCCGCAGGGGCCGCCGATGTGGGCATGGGCATCGAGCTGGCCGCGCGCGCACGCGGGCTGGATTTTGTACCGCTGGTGCACGAGCGCTACCACCTGGCCTGCCTGAAAGCCAGCCTGGACCAACCCGCCACGCTGGCCCTGCGCACCCTGCTGCAAACCCCCGAATGGCTGGCGCACATGGCCACCCTGCCCGGCTACAGCCCCCTGCGCTGCGGCGAGGTGCTGGCCATGAGCACGGTGCTGCCCTGGTGGCAGTTCGCCCGGGCCAAGCGGTCTCCCTCCAAAAGGGCTTAGCAAGCCAGGCGCCCCCCGACAGGGGTGGGGAGAGGGACCCGCCCGGGCAGCTCCAGCCCGGCGGCCTGCAGTACCGCGCAGGCTTTCGCCTCCAACCGGGCACCGGGCAACAGAACCATGGGTGCCCGGCTGAATTGGCACGGACCCACCGTCCCCTGAGGAAAACCCCATGGTTCCGCGTCAGGCTTTCTTCAGCGCTGAAGGGGTAGTATCCGCGTTACTTTCAGACACCCTCGGGCCCAGCAGCGCACTGCGCCCGCGTATCCGTTTTTAAACTCGAGGAGACACCACGTGTCAACACTACTCAAATTGGCTCTGGGCATGGACTGGATTTCCAGCAGGCTCAGCAAAGTTGCGACCTGGACCGTCCTGGCGGCAGCCCTCATATCCGCAGGCAATGCGTTCATCCGCTACGGGCTGGACCTCAGCTCCAACGCCTGGCTTGAGATCCAGTGGTACCTGTTCGCCGCCACGGTCATGCTGGGCGCCCCTTTTGTGCTGATGCTCAACGAGCACGTGCGTGTTGACATCGTGTACGGAAAACTGCGCGGTAACAAGCAGGTCTATGTAGACATCGCAGGCTTGGTGGTCTTCCTGCTGCCCGCCATGGCGCTGATTGCCTACTTCAGCTGGCCGCTGTTCATGCGCGCCTTCGTCTCCGGAGAGATGTCCGGGAACGCCGGTGGCCTCATCCGCTGGCCCGCCATCCTGCTGATGCCCGTTGGCTTCGTCCTCATGTTCCTGCAAGGCCTCGCTGAAATCGTCAAGCGCGTGGCCTATCTGCGTGGCATCTATCAGATGAACACCCACTACGAGAAGCCGGTTCAGTAGCCCGGCCCCAGGCCGAACTAAGAACCTGCGGTGCCACTGAGCTGCAAAGCGTCGCACCGCTATCTCCATTCCGGATAAACCAGGAAAAAAAATGCAAATGGAAAACTTTGCCCCGATCATGTTCGCGGGCTTGGTGGTGGTGATGCTGATCGGCTTCCCCGTCGCCTTCTCACTGGCAGCATTGGGGCTCGTATCAGGCTTCTTTGCCATCGAGATGGGCTGGTTCCCCGCCGTCTTCATGGCCAACCTGCCCATCAACATCTTCGGCATCCTCTCCAACGAGTTGCTGCTGGCCATCCCTTTCTTCACCTTCATGGGCGCCATCCTTGAGAAGTGCGGCCTGGCTGAAGACATGCTGGACTCCATGGGCCAGCTGTTTGGCACCGTGCGCGGCGGCCTGGGCTACTCGGTGATCATCGTGGGCTTCATCCTCGGCGCCATCACCGGCACCGTGGCGGGCCAGGTGATCGCCATGGCGCTGATCTCGCTGCCCGTGATGATCCGCTACGGCTACAACATGCGCTACGCCACCGGCGTGCTGGCCGCCTCGGGCACCATCACGCAGCTGGTGCCGCCCTCGCTGGTGCTGATCGTGATGGCCGACCAGCTCGGCCGCTCGGTGGGCGACATGTACCGCGGCGCCTGGGGTCCCTCCATCCTACAGGTGCTGATCTTCGCGGGCTATACCTTCATGCTCGGCGTGTTCAAGCCCCACTACGTGCCCGGCATCCCCAAGGAAGCGCGCACCATGTCGGGCGCCAAGCTGTGGCTCAAGTGCCTGCGCGGCATCATCCCCTCGGCCCTGCTGATCTTTGCTGTGCTGGGCTCCATGGGTGGCCTGCCCGGCATCGACACCGCCATTGCCACGCCAACGGAAGCGGGTGCGATGGGCGTGGTGGGCGCCATGATCCTGGCCGCCATCCACAAGCGCCTGAACTGGTCGCTGATGTGGGAAGCGATGCAGGGCACGATGCGCCTGACGGCCATGGTGGTGTTCATCCTGATTGGTGCGCGCGTGTTCTCGATGGTGTTCCAGGGCGTGGACGGCGCAAAGTGGGTCGAGCACATGCTCGCAGGCCTGCCAGGCGGCCAGATCGGCTTCCTGATCGCTGTGAACATCTTCATCTTCTTCCTGGCGTTCTTCCTCGATTTCTTCGAGATCGCCTTCATCATCCTGCCCATGCTGGGCCCCGTTGCCGACAAGCTCGGCATCGACCTGATCTGGTTCGGCGTTCTGCTGTGCGTGAACATGCAGACCAGCTTCATGCACCCGCCCTTCGGCTTCGCGCTGTTCTATCTGCGCGGCATTGCCAACACACTTTTCAAGGAAGGGCGGATTCCCAAGCCGGTGCTGTCCAGCGACATCTACATGGGGGCGATCCCCTGGGTGGTGATGCAGATCCTGCTGGTCGCCATCGTGATTTTCGTGCCCCAGACAGTGACCATGTTCCTGCCCAAGCAGGAAATCATTGATACCGACAAGGTCCAGATCGAAGTGCCCGTGGACGACATGCGCACCGAAGAATCAACATCGGGCGCTGGGGAGAACCCCTTCGGCGATACGGCAACGCCTCCGGCGGAGCCCGCTGCACCGGCCGAACCCGCCAAGTGACCGGCGCACTGCGGCACGATCGATCTGCATGTTGAACTTCACACCCCAACCCATGATGGAGCCCTTCCGCTTCGCCCCCACAGGTGGCGAAGTGGCGGGCGCGGCGTTCTCCACCACCTTCCGGATCTTTGCCACGGTGATCGTGGGGGGCTCCACCCTCTGGTTTGCGCAGCTGTGGTCACGTGGCGCGCTCGGTAGCGGCGTGAGCAACGGCACGGGCTGGTTCATCGCCGGCCTGGCGCTCATGGCCTGGACTTGGTGGAGCATCATGGTCAGCCGCACCCGCATCCACGCGAGCGGCCTGCACCAACGTTGGGTGTGGGACAAGGCCATGGCCTTTGATGATCTGGCCTATGTGCGTGTGATCCGCGTTCCAGGCCTGAGCTGGCTCATCGCCCCGCGCCTGTATGTACGCACGCTGACAGGCAAGTTCACCGTGTTCTACGGCGCCACACCCGAACTCATCGCCGAGTTCGAGCGCATCGGCGCCGAACTCAAGGCCTTTCGACAGTTCTGACCGGAGGATCTCCTCCCACACCTGCAGCCCTTGCAGGCCAAGACCGCGCCCTGGCGCGGTTTTTTTTCGCTGTCGTCACCCAGAAATCAGTGGAAGCTCAGGGCTCAGGGCTCAGGGCTCAGGGCTCAGGGCTCAGGGCTCAGGGCTCAGGATCTGCGTAAAACACAAGCCACATGGAGCTGCCGCACCGCGCAACCATTCCGCGCCAGTTGCTTTGTGCATCATCTATGCATTCATCCCCAGCCCGCAGGCCGGGCTCCACCTCAACAAACCCTTTGGGCCATAAAAAAACCGCGCCGAAGCGCGGTTTTTTGCTTTTTCCAAACGGTCTGATGTCAGATCAGAGCTTGAGGGTCTGCATGTAGCTATCGAACCGGCCTTCAGCCACACGGAACCATGCCACCTGATCGCGCTGGAACGCACGGAAGTCGGCGTAGATTTTCTTCCACTCTGGGCTCTTGGCGTCGTTCGCCGCATACACCTCTTGCGAGGCCTTGAAAGAGGCGTCCAGCACGTCCTTGGTGAAAGGCAGCAGCTTGATCTTGGCACCGATCAGTTGCTTGAGGGCCACGGGGTTGCGGGCGTCGTACTTGGCCAGCATGTCCACGGCGGCGTGCGACGAAGCGGCCTGGATGATCGCCTTGTTCTCGGCCGACAGGGCATCGAAGGCCTTCTGGTTGACGAAGAAGTCCACCTCAGGGCCGCCTTCCCACCAGCCGGGGTAGTAGTAGTGCGGGGCGACCTTGTTGAAGCCCAGCTTCTGGTCGTCGTACGGACCCACCCACTCGGCAGCGTCGATGGTGCCCTTTTCCAGCGCCTGGTAGATTTCGCCGCCAGGCAGGCTTTGCGGAACCACGCCCAGCTTGGTCATCACTTCACCGACCAGGCCGCCGCCCAGGCGCATTTTCAGGCCCTTGAGGTCGGCAACCGACTTGATTTCCTTGCGGTACCAGCCGCCCATCTGCGTGCCGGTGTTGCCGCCAGCGAAGCTCAGCATGCCGTAGCCGGCATAGAACTCATCCATCAGCTTGCGGCCGTTGCCGTGCATCATCCAGGCGTTCATCTGGCGCGAGTTCATGCCGAACGGAATCGCCGAGCCCAGCGCAAAAGCGGGGTTCTTGCCGTAGAAGTAGTACGGCACGGTGTGGCACATTTCCACAGAACCTTGCTGCACGCCGTCGGCCACGCCCATGGCTGGCATCAGCTCACCGCCAGCGTGGACGGAGATTTCGAACTTGCCGCCCGACATGGCCTTCACCGCATTGGCAAACACTTCAGCGCCACCATAAATGGTGTCGAGTGGCTTGGGAAAACTCGACGCAAGGCGCCAGCGCACAGCAGCCTGTGCGTGAACGGCAGGAGCAACACCCGCAGCCAGCACGCCAGCAATGCCGGCATGCTTGATGATTGAACGACGATCCATGTGGTTATCTCCGAAAACTCTATTGCACAACTTGGCGCGCAGGGCTAATACCCGATGCCCAAGGACCTCTTTACCGCAAACGATTGTAGGAAGATGCCCCCCGCCGGATTTGCGGGTTTTCCCGTGAAAATCACCGAGGCGCCCAAGCGTTCAGGCTTCTGCAAGCAATTGCGCCAGCCCGCAGCCCCCCGCATCAAACTCAGATCTTCTGAGCAGACATAAAGGTGTCGTAGCGTGCTTCAGCAAATCGAAACCAGAGAATCTGGTCACGCTGAAAATTGCGCATGTCCCCGTAGATCTTTTTCCACTCGGGAGATTTGGCGTCGTTCTCTGCAAAGACATCCATTGAGGCCTTGAATGACGCGTCCATGACGGCCTGCGAAAACGGCAGCACCTTGGTCTTGGCGGCGACCAGTTGCTTGAGGGCCGTCGGATTCAGTGCGTCGTACTTGGCGAGCATGTCCGAATGCGCCAAGGCTGCGGCGGCCTCCACGATGAGTTTGTAGTCCGTAGAAAGACCATCAAACGCCTTGCGGTTGATGAAGAAGTCCACCTCGGGCCCGCCCTCCCACCAGCCTGGGTAGTAGTAGTAAGGCGCCACTTTATGAAAGCCCAGCTTCTGATCATCGTAGGGCCCCACCCATTCCGCAGCATCGATGGTGCCCTTCTGCAGCGCCTGGTAGATTTCGCCCCCAGGAATGCTCTGGGGAATGGCTCCCAGCTTGGCCATCACCTCTCCGACCAACCCCCCTCCCAGCCGCATCTTCATGCCCTTGAAGTCACTCGGGCTCTTGATCTCACGCAGGTACCACCCCCCCATCTGAGTGCCGGTGTTTCCGCCGGCAAAACTCACCATGTTGAAGCCTCCGTAAAACTCATTCATGAGTTTGCGCCCGTTGCCATGCTGCATCCAGGCACTCATCTGGCGGGAGTTGAAGCCGAAGGGAATGGCAGAGCCCAATGCAAAAGCGGGGCTCTTGCCATAGAAGTAATACGGAACGGTGTGCGCCATTTCCACGGACCCGCCCTGCACCGCATCCACGACACCGAACGCCGGCATCAATTCGCCGCCTGCGTGTACCGAAATATCGAAACGACCGTTCGTCATCGTTTTGACGGCCCTCGCAAACACCTCGGCGCCACCATAAATGGTGTCCAGCGACTTGGGGAAACTGGATGCCAAGCGCCATCGTATGGATGCTTGCGCAAACACGGCAGGCGCCACTCCGGTGGCCAACACCCCGGCGATGCCTGCATGTTTGATGAGGGAACGGCGTTCCATAGCACTTGTCTCCATAAGTTTGTGACAGGCAATGGAGCAGAACACCTTCGCGACGCCCAGCGCAGGCCTTGGCCTATTGCCTTTTGTCACGATTGTAGGAGTACGGGGGACATCAGGCCCTCTTGGTTTTCCCGGTCTCGCAAGGAGCCAGATCACCGCAGCACACCCAGCTACGCCCCGCCATCACCAGGGATCAGTGGCGAGGAAGAGCTGGAAACACGGGCCGCGTGAACCGCCTGGACGACAACCGAAAAGCAAGCTGTCTAGCGCGAAAACCGAAGCTCGATGGCTTTGCGTATCCCCGCCGCATCCAGCCCTTGTAGCGACAGCAGCTTGGCCGGGTCGCCGTGTTCGATGAAGGCATCGGGCAGGCCCAGTTGCAGCACGGGGCGCACGATGCCCATGGCGTTGAGGGCCTCGGTGACGGCACTGCCCGCGCCGCCCTGGACCGCGCCTTCTTCCAGCGTGACCAGCACATCGTGGCGCTCGGCCACATCGCGCAGCAGGGCTTCGTCGATGGGCTTGGCCCAGCGCATATTGATCACGGTGGCATCGAGCGACTCGGCCGCCTCCAGCGCGGGGTATAGCAGGGTGCCAAACGATAGGATGGCGATGCGCTGCGCCTTGGCATCGGTGCCCTGGCGCTCGCGGCGGATCTCGCCCTTGCCATACGGCAGGGCATCCAGCCCGGCCAGGGGCGCCACACCCGCACCGCTGCCGCGCGGGTAACGCACGGCCACGGGGTGGTTCTGCTCATACGCAGTAGACAACAGCTGGCGGCATTCGCGCTCGTCGGCCGGGCACGCCATGCCCATGTTGGGGATGCAGCGCACAAACGGGATGTCATACGCCCCGGCATGCGTCGCACCGTCGGCACCCACCAGGCCTGCGCGGTCCAGCGCAAACACCACGGGCAGGTTCTGCAGCGCCACGTCGTGGATCAGCTGGTCGTAGCCGCGCTGCAGGAAGGTGGAATAGATCGCCACCACGGGTTTGACACCCTCACAGGCCATGCCAGCAGCAAAGGTCACGGCGTGCTGCTCGGCAATGCCCACGTCGTAATAACGGTCAGGAAAGCGCTTTTCAAACTCGACCATGCCCGAACCCTCGCGCATGGCAGGCGTGATGCCTACCAGGCGCATGTCCTGCGCGGCCATGTCGCACAGCCACTGGCCAAACACCTGGGTGAAGGTCTGCTTGGGCGGCGTGGCGGGCTTGGTCAGGCCCACGCTGGGGTCGAACTTGCCAGGGCCGTGGTAAGCGATGGGGTCGGCCTCGGCCAGCTTGTAGCCCTGGCCCTTCTTGGTGACCACGTGCAGGAACTGCGGGCCCTTGAGGCTCTTGATGTTCTCGAGCGTGGGGATCAGCGAATCCAGGTCGTGCCCGTCGATGGGGCCGATGTAGTTGAAGCCGAACTTCTCGAACAGGGTGGCAGGCACGACCATGCCCTTGGCCTGCTGCTCGAAGCGCTTGGCCAGCTCCAGCAGAGGCGGCACGGGCTTGAGCACGGTCTTGCCCACGTTCTTGGCGGCTGCGTAGAACTGGCCGCTCATGAGCTGGGCCAGGTAGCGGTTGAGCGCGCCCACGGGTGGGCTGATCGACATGTCGTTGTCGTTGAGCACTACCAGCAGATTGCAGTCGGCCACGCCCGCGTTGTTCAGCGCCTCGAAGGCCATGCCGGCCGTCATCGCGCCGTCGCCGATGATGGCCACTGCATGGCGGTTTTCGCCCTTGCGTTTGGCAGCCAGGGCCATGCCCAGCGCGGCCGAGATGCTGGTGCTGGAATGCGCCGTGCCAAAAGTGTCGTAGATGCTTTCGGCGCGCTGCGGAAAGCCCGAGATGCCGCCCAGCTGGCGCAGCGTGTGCATGCGCTCGCGGCGGCCGGTCAGGATCTTGTGCGGATAGGTCTGATGGCCCACATCCCACACCAGACGGTCTTCGGGGGTGTTGAAGACATGGTGCAGGGCCACGGTCAGCTCCACCGTGCCCAGGTTGGAGCTGAGGTGCCCGCCGGTCTGGGAGACGCTGTGCACCACAAACTCGCGCAACTCGGCAGCCAGCGCCTTGAGATCGGCGCGCGCCAGCTGGCGCAGGTCTGCCGGGTCGTTGATGGTCTGCAGCAGGGGGAATGAGGTCGTGGACATTTACTATTCTTTTAATAGCTACTAACGCATGATGGACAGGCGGTAGAGGCCAATTTTGTTCAAATTCTAGTAAGAGCGGCGCACCACCATGTCGGCCAGCGCAGCCAGGGCCCGGGTGTCCGGCAAGCCACTGCGCGCCAGGGCGGCATGTGCGTCCTGCAGCAGCTCCTGGGCATGGGCCTGGGCACGCTCCAGCCCCAGAAGGGAGACATAGGTGGGCTTGTCAGCGGCGGCATCCTTGCCCGCCGTCTTGCCCAGCGTGGCCGAATCAGCCACCACATCCAGGATGTCATCTACCACCTGAAACGCCAGGCCCATGACCGCGCCGTAATCCGACAGCGCCTGGTAGGCCGCCGGTGCCGCATGACCACACACGGCGCCCATGAGAACACTGCCCTGCAGCAGCGCACCGGTCTTGAGCCGGTGCATCTGGCGCAGCTGGTCTTCGGTCAGCGCCACGCCCACGCTGGCCAGGTCGATCGCCTGGCCACCGGCCATGCCGGCCGAGCCCGCAGCGCGCGCCAGCAGGCGGCACAACGTGGCCTGCATGGCGGCAGGCAGTGCGTTGTCGTCGGGGGTGAGCAGCTCAAACGCAAAGGCCTGGAGCGCATCACCCGCCAGCAGGGCCTGGGCTTCGCCAAACTGCACATGCACCGTGGGCTTGCCCCGGCGCAGCACGTCGTTGTCCATGCAGGGCATGTCGTCGTGCACGAGGGAATAGGCATGGATCAGTTCCACCGCACACGCAGCGCGCAGGGCCGCTTCGCCCGACACCTCCGCAGCGGGGGTGCCGCTGCACACCGCCTCGTACGCAGCCAGCACCAGCAGCGGCCGCAGGCGCTTGCCGCCATCGAGCACGGCATAGCGCATAGCATCGCCCAGCCCGGCAGGGGCGCCGTGGCCCACCCACCCCGACAGGGCCTGCTCCACGCGGGCCAAGTGGTTGTGGCTCCAGGGGGCCACCTCAAACGGGGAAAGCTGACTCATCGCTGCGGCTGAAGGCGCGGGCACTGCACTCATTCCTGGGTCCATGGTTGGAGCTGGCCACCGTCCAGCACCTTGATCTGATCCTGCACCGCTTCCAGCCGCTGGCGGCAAAACGCCAGCAGCGCCGCGCCACGCTGGTAGCCCGCCAGCATCTGGTCCAGCGGCAACTGGCCCGACTCGATGCGGGCCACAAGCTGCTCCAGCTCTTCCAGCGCCGCTTCGTAGCTGGCGGGTTCGGCGGGTGGCGCAGGGGTGGCAGGAGCCTTGGGCATGGGCAAAGCGGCAGAGCGCAGGTGAGAAAACCGGCCATTTTAGGCGCACCACCACGGCGCAGAGACCGAAGCCCGCCGAATGGATGCGGCGCCCCAGAACCCGCCCGGCAACCGCAAAAGGCACAGCCCCAGCCAGCGCCTGTTTGACCTGCGTCTAGAACAAGGATTTCAATACACGTAGGGGGGATGCGGGAATAACCCCACCGCCTATAATCCCATTCCCGTCGAGCCGGCTACTCACCCTAGCCGGTTTCTTTTTTCTGGATGCGCCTTGGCGCACCTCCCGCACTTCCCTGTGGGGAGTCTTTAGGTCAGGTCACCCATGTCTGATTTAAGTCTTCAACTGCAGCAGGCCGCAAGCCAACTACCAGTTTCAAGCTACTTTGACGATGCGCTGTTCCAGCGCGAGCTGGACACCATCTTCCAGCGCGGGCCCCGCTATGTGGGGCACCAGTTGAGCGTGCCGAATCCCGGCGACTACTACGCCCTGCCCCAGGAGGGCGAGGGCCGCGCGCTGGTGCGCAACGCCCAGGGCGGCATCGAGCTTGTCTCCAACGTCTGCCGCCATCGCCAGGCCGTCATGCTCAAGGGCAAGGGCTCGCTTGCGGGCCAGGGCAAGGGCCACGCGGGTGGCAACATCGTGTGCCCCTTGCACCGCTGGACCTACAGCCCGAAGGGCGAATTGCTGGGCGCGCCCCATTTTGCGCACGACCCCTGCCTCGACCTGAACAACTACAAACTGCGCGAGTGGAACGGCCTCATTTTTGAAGACAACGGCTACGACGTGGCCGCCGACCTGGCCCAAATGGGCCCGCGCGCCGACCTGGACTTTGACGGCTACGTGCTCGACCACGTGGAGCTGCACGAGTGCAACTACAACTGGAAGACCTTCATCGAGGTCTACCTGGAGGACTACCACGTCGGCCCCTTCCACCCCGGCCTGGGCAGCTTCGTGACCTGCGACGACCTGCGCTGGGAATTCGGCAAGAACTACTCGGTGCAGACCGTGGGCGTGGCCAACCGCCTGGGCAAGGCCGGTAGCCCGGTGTACGAACGCTGGCACAAGGCGCTGCTGGACTACCGGGGCGGCAAACCGCCGCAGCACGGCGCAATCTGGCTCACGCTGTACCCGCACATCATGGTGGAGTGGTATCCGCATGTGCTCACCGTCTCCACACTGCACCCCATCAGCCCCACCAAGACGCTGAACATGGTGGAGTTCTACTACCCCGAAGAGATCGCTGCCTTTGAGCGCGAGTTCGTCGAGGCACAGAAGGCTGCTTACATGGAGACCTGCATCGAGGACGACGAGATCGGCGAACGCATGGACGCCGGGCGCAAGGCGCTGCTGGCCCGTGGCGACAACGAGGTTGGCCCGTATCAGAGCCCCATGGAAGACGGCATGCAGCACTTCCATGAGTGGTACCGCGAAGCCATGGACGGCGACTCGCTGGGCGCCAACACCCCAAAGCGCTGAATACAGCGGCAAATCCCCGCCAATCTGCAGGCCCGCAGTGGTCTGCTCTCATTACAATAGCTGACAGTGCTTAAAAAATAAGCGCTTTCAGCTATTTTCATTTCTGCACCCCTCGGTGCCCCTCAAGAGATCACAACCCGATGCAAGCCCTCTGGATGGTGTTGGCCGCGTTCCTGTTTGCCAGCATGGGCGTGTGCGTCAAGATCGCATCGGACTTCTTCAACTCGGCCGAGCTGGTGTGCTACCGGGGCCTCATCGGCATGGCCATCCTTTGGCTGCTCGCGCGCTCACAAAAGGTGACGCTGGCCACGCAGTACCCCGGCATGCACGCCTGGCGCAGCCTGGTGGGCGTGACCTCGCTCGGGGCCTGGTTCTTTGCCATTGCCCACCTGCCCCTGGCCACGGCCATGACGCTCAACTACATGAGCAGCGTGTGGATCGCGGCCTTCCTGATTGGCGGCACGCTGCTCGCCTGGCGCCCCTCGCCAGCCACGCCCCGCCCAGCCCTGCAGGGCCCGCTTGTACTGACGGTACTGGTCGGTTTTATTGGCGTGGTGCTGATGCTGCGCCCCAGCCTCGATCAGAACCAGGCCTTTGCCGGCCTGATCGGGCTGATGTCCGGCCTGACGGCCGCGTTTGCCTATATGCAGGTGGTGGCGCTGTCGCGCCTGGGCGAACCCGAATCGCGTACCGTGTTCTATTTTGCGGTGGGCTCGGCGGTAGCGGGCGGTGCTGCCCTGCTGTTCACGGGCACCTCGCCCTGGCCGGGCTGGCAGGCGTTGTGGCTTCTGCCCATCGGGGTTCTGGCCGCCGGTGGCCAGCTGTGCATGACCAAGGCCTATGCCAGCGCCAAGACCCAGCGCGGCACGCTGGTGGTGGCCAATCTGCAGTATTCGGGCATCGTGTTTGCAGGCCTCTACAGCGTGCTGCTGTTTGGCGACAAGATTCCCCCCATCGGCTGGATCGGCATGGCCCTCATCGTGGGCAGCGGCATTGTGGCCACCATCCTGCGGGCCCGCGCGGCGCCAGGAGCCCCCGCAGAAGAACATTGATACAACGTGGCTGCACGAGGCTGTAAGCAGTTGGACACAATGGAGCCCGTCTTCCCTTCGCACCGGCACACACCATGACCTACACGACCCTCATCTCTGCCACCGAACTGCAGGCCCAGATCGACGGCGGCGCGCCGCTGATGGTGTTTGACTGCAGCTTTGACCTGATGCAGGCCTCGGCCGGCGCCCAACAGTATGGCGAGGCACACATCCCCGGCGCGGTGTACGCGGATCTCAATAACCACCTGAGCGCCAAGCATGGCGTGCCGGGTGCGGGCGGCACGGTCACCGCGCAAGAGGCCGACAAACCCGCATCCGGTGGTCGCCACCCGCTGCCCAGCCGCGAACGTTTTGCAATGTGGCTGTCCAGCGTGGGCTTTGCCAACCACATGCAGGCCGTGGTGTACGACCGCCAGGGTGCCAACTATTGCGGGCGCCTGTGGTGGATGCTCAAGTGGGCGGGCCACGATGCCGTGGCCGTGCTCGATGGCGGACTGCAGGCCTGGCAAGCCGCTGGCGGCGCGGTCAAAGGCGGCGAGGAGCCCTCGCACTTCCAGTCCCACTTTCAACTGGCTGAGCCCCTGCGCCGACTGGCCACGGCCAGCGACGTGCTTGCACACCTGCAGCAGCCCGGCCAGACCGTGATCGATGCCCGCGCTGGTGCCCGCTACCGGGGCGAAGTCGAGCCGCTGGACCCCGTGGCAGGCCATATTCCGGGCGCACTCAACCGTCCCTTTGCCGAGAACATCGGCGCCGACGGCCGGTTCAAGCCTGCTGCCGTGCTGCGCGCTGAGTTCGACGCCCTGCTGGCGGGCCGCAACCCCGCCACCGTGGTGCACCAGTGCGGCAGCGGCGTGAGCGCTGTGCCCAATCTGCTGGCCATGGAAGTCGCGGGCCTGGGCCCCACGGCACTGTTTGCCGGCAGCTGGAGTGAGTGGTGTTCTGACCCTTCGCGCCCCGTCGAAAAAGGCTAAGCAGCGCTCGCGTCAGCGGTTATCAGGCGCCAAGGGTTGCAAAAGCGCAAAAAAGAGGGGTTTGCGGGTGCTATCAAAACCATGAGCAGAACGCATGGGCCTGCGCCAGCCAGTGCAGCAAGTGCACCCCCTTGAAAAGACAGTCGGCACCTGATTGGCGTGTAAGGCAAACTCCTACACAAGCCACCGCAAAACCAGACACGCGGCACAGCCAAACCCCGACTTAATTTCTGATTGGGGCGGTTTCACAATCCATTTCATCGGATCACGCAAAGCCTGCAACCAGCAGGCAACGCAGGGTCCGGGAACTGGAACAAAGGAAGCCGCCATGACCAACGAACAACTCCTCGCCGAAATCCGCGAAGCCAACCTCACCTACCTGATGCTGGCCCAGACCCTGATTCGCCAGGACAAGGCAGAAGCCGTGTTCCGCTTGGGCATGAACGAAGAGTCTGCCGATATTCTCGCCTCGCTGTCTGCCGCGCAAGTGATGAAGCTGGCCTCCCGCAACACGCTGCTGTGCAGCTTCCGCGTGGACGACAACCTGGTGTGGAGCTTGCTGACCAACCACTCGGCCAAGAAGGTGGGCAACGAAGCCACCAACACACTGCACGCCAACATTTTGATGGCCAGCCGCGTGTCGGAAGTGCTCTGAACCCGAACCTTCACCCAGCCTGAAAGCCCGCCATGTCCACCCCCGCCAAAGCCCCAGTCAAGAGCGTTTTGAACGAATCCAAGCAGATCGAACGCGCCGCCATGCTGATCCAGATGGGCGCCCGCATGCAGGTGCTCGAATCGGAAACCACGCTGTCGTATGAGCGCCTGATCCGGCTCTACAAGGAGATCGCGGGCAAGTCGCCATCGAAAGGGCAGTTGCCGTTCTCGACCGACTGGTTCCTGACCTGGCAGGAGAACATCCACAGCTCGCTGTTCCTGAACATCTACGAATACCTGTCCAAGGGTGTGGACCTGGATTCGGTGGAGTTGCTGACCAAGGCCTACCGCCTCTACAACGAACAGGTCACCACCGCCGAGATCGAGCCTCTGCTGTCCTTCACCCGCGCCTGGCGCCTGGTGAAGTTTGTGGACGCAGGCATGCTGACCCGTACCAAGTGCGCACAGTGCAGCGGCCAGTTTGTGACCGAGCTGTACGAGAACCGCCACTTCACCTGCGGCCTGTGCAACCCCCCAGCGCGCGCGGGCAAGAGCAAGACGGCGGGTGCGTTGATGTTGCATTGAGCCCGAACCATCTGGAGTTCAAGGCCATGGATGCAGGCCAAATCCTCAGCCCCACCCTACCAGCCCCTTGCGGGCTGGTTTTCACTTCCGCTGCTGCTTTTGAGCACCAGCAATCCGCTCAGCGCCCGGTCAATAGCGTGCGCACGTTCTCGTCTATTGGCACCGCGTAGCTGTGGGCCGCAACCACCTGGTTGCCCACCGGATTCACCAGCTTGAGGCTGAGGTAAAGCACTGACGCAGACATCGCGTAGGTCCCCACCACCACAGCCTGCGCGTTCTGCGCCTGGCTCACCTCGCGTGCTTCGCGGGACAGCAACAGCTCCCCTTGGTCGCGGTGCAAAACCAGGCTCTCGCGCAACTTCACTTCCGTCACGCGCAAACCCCGTTGCACCATGCGGCCCGCTATCTGTTCCGAGAAGATACGTCCGAGACGCGAGGATTCATTCAACCGGTCAACATTGACCAGGGTCGCCACCAGCACCGGCTGATTGGCATCCAGAACCGCATGCAACAGCAGCGCATCGGTAGCCCGCTCATTGACCTCAATCAGATCGGTACGAGCGCCCCCGCCAGTGCGGTCACCGTAGTAGTAGGTGCTGACCGGGTTGCTTGCGCAGCCCTGAAGACCAAGAACCGCCAGGACCGCCGCCGAGCAGCACAGGGCTCTGCGCGCCGAAAGATGCAGCGTCTTCATGGTGCCACCACCCGCCAGGTCTTGACCGGTGTCGGAACGGGAGCCACGGGCGGTAGCTCGGGCAGGTAGAGCGCCGCATCGGCTTGTTCGATGTAATACATGTCAGCCGACCCCGCGAGGTAGCGGTCCTGGCTTTTGAGCGTGGTGGTGATGAGCACTTCTGAGCGTGTGGGGCCACCCGCAGCAGCACCCTGTGTGTACAACTGCGCCATGTCCAGGGCGACACCAGCCCCAACACCCAATGCGGTGGCTACACCAGGCAGCAGCGTGCGGTCTGCGTAATGCACCTTCCAGTCGCGCCACACACCAACACCCGTGCCCAAAAGGGTCCCGCCGATAGGAACAGGCAGGCTGCGAGGAACCGCAGACTCATGCTGCACCAGCTGCGTCTGCACCTCCAGCTGTACCGCTGTTGGCACGGTCGAAACCGCCACCCCCCGGTTCAGCAGATGCACCTTCAAGAGTTTGAGGAAACCCAGGTTGAAGCTGGAGTTGTCAGCCACTGTGACGTGGATGGGGTACTCGCCCTGTGGCCACGAGGCAATCTTGTCAGCTACGCGCGCTGCCACATCACCGGCCAACACATCCCAGTGATGCACGGCGCGCGCCTTCTTCTGGCCGGTGGCGGGGTAGTTGTCGGCGCGCGGCACATCCAGGGTGCCACAGCCTGACAGCAGTACCGCAGCCAGCACGGCCGCAAGGCTGGGAATGCGGAGGTAGGGGGATGTCATGGGGGCATGTTAGCGGCGCAGGTCTGCCGCGATCGGCGCAACAACGCGGTTTTTCCCGTCCAAAGCCCCGCTTTCAGCGCTTGGAAGCACCACGGCCTGCGTTCACAATAGCTCTACACAACGAACCTCCTGAATACCATGCACACCATGAACACGACAAACCGCCTCGCATCCCTGCTGGCCTTGACCGCTGCTCTGGCGGGCTGCGGAGGAGCAGCAGACAAAACCAGTACACCGGCCCCTTCGCCCACTCCGGCACCCGCACCGGCTCCCGTACCGACGGCCCCCGTCAGCGTGAGCTTTACGCAGCCGACCAGCAACGTGCTCCAACCCAATGTGTCGGAATCCCTGTCGGTCAATGTGCTTGTCAATGGCAGCCAGGCCCCCAACGGCACCGTCGCAACGTTCTCCGTGAACCCCGCCAGCGCAGCCGCTCTGGCCCCCGTGGCGCCGACCACGGTGAGCGGAGTTGCCAACTCCACGCTGACGGTGAGCAGCCTGCCCCCCACGGCCACTTTCCAGGTTGCCGCCACTACCACCAGCAGCACCAACACGGCCACGGACAGCCTCACCTACTATGTGCGCCCCGCACACAAGCCATTGCAAGTGCTGGTGCCCGCCTACTTCAGCGCCACCGGCACCACCTCGCCCTGGGTCACCCTCACCAGCGGCGCGACCAGCTATCCGGACGTGAAGATCACCGCCATCGCCAACCCCAGCAGCGGCGTCCTGACGGCAGACACCAAGGAAGACACTGACCTCACCAAGGCCATCAAGGCCTTCCAGGCCGTCTCGGGCACCAGCAACCGCGTGATTGGCTATGTCGCTACCACCTCGACCAGCAGCGGAGCGCTGTCGGTGGCCGACATCAAGGCCACCATCACCAATTACATTCGGCTTTACCCCGGACTGTTCGACGGCTTTTTCCTGGATGGCATGGCCACCGACAGCTCCCGCGTGGCGCATTTCCAGGAGGTCTACACCCATGTGAAGGGGCTGACCACGGGCCTGACCGCCGGCGCAACGCCGCCCGCCGCCCCCATCGTGATCGGCAACCCCGGCACCTACCCGGTCGCGGCCTATGCAGGCGTCGCCGACACGCTGGTGACCTATGCAGGCAACGCAGCAGCCTACGCGAACATCGACCCCCAGCCAGGCAACACTTGGGTCTATGCCAAGGACAACAGCGCACAGGCCATGCTGGTGCACACGGCCAGCACCTGCACAGACATGCAGACAGTCGTCAAAAATGCCAATCGGCCCCGCATGAATACGGGCGTGGTCTATGCAACCAACCTGGCGATTGGGGCGCCCTGGTCCGCACTGCCCACCTATTGGCAGCAGATGCTGGGTACCGTGGACGCATTGAACAAGCAACGCACCCTGCCCCTGTGCTGACTCTGGCTGATGGCCGCTGGAGCAGCACAGCGCTGAGCAGCCTGTTTACGATGGGGCCATGACGACCGCCCCCATCACCCCCACGCCACCGCCGGACACCCCGATTCCCATTGCAGACGCGGGGTCGCCCCCTCCCACAACCGGCACCGCGCCCGACCCGGGGCCGGAGACCTTGCTTGCAGCGGCCACATCGGCGGCGGCCCCCACACTGGAGCCGCCACCCTCAGCGCCCCTGACCCTCCACATGCCCGTGGATGTGCGCAACCTGTCGCTCGCCCTGCTGGCGCTGTTTGCAACGGTGGCGCTGCTGCACTGGGCCAGTGCGGTGTTCATCCCGATCATGCTCAGCCTGCTGCTCACCACCGCGTTGCGGCCAGCAGTGGACATCTTGTGCCGATGGCACATCCCGCGCTGGCTGGGGGCGGGCGCGCTGCTGATTGCCATGGTCTCGGGGCTGGCCAGTGCCACCTGGTCGCTCAGCGACGGTGCGGCGCAGCTGGTGGACTCGTTGCCCGTGGCCGCGAAGAAGGTGCGCGACAACCTCAAGGCCCGTGCGGGTGGCAGCAGCCCGCTGGACACCATGCAAAAGGCCGCCACGCAGCTTGAACAGGCGGCCAACGAAAGCAGCGCCACGACAGCGCCGCGCCGGGGTGTGCAGCGGGTGATTGTCGAGCGCCAGCCCTTCAACATCCGCGACTACCTCTGGAGTGGCACCGTGGGGCTGATGTCGGCCCTGGGGCAGCTCATGGTGGTGGTTTTCCTGACCTTCTTCGCCCTGGCCTCGGGCAACCTGCTGCGCGACAAGCTGCTGCGCATCGCGGGCACCAGCCTGGAGCGGCGCAAGGTCACCACGCATGTCCTCGATGACATCACGCGCCAGATTCAGCACTATCTGCTGCTGCAGGTGTTCACCAGTGTGCTGGTGGGCGTAGCCACCGGCCTGGCGTACTGGGCATTGGGCCTGCAAAACGCAGCGGTGTGGGGCGTGGCGGCCGGGGTGCTCAACCTCGCGCCCTACATCGGTTCGGCCCTGGTCACAGGGGCATCGGCGCTGGTGGCTTTCCTGCAGTTCGGCACGCTCGATATGGCCCTGGCCGTTGGTGGTGCATCGCTGGTGATCCACACCATCGTCGGCAACCTGCTCACCCCCTGGCTCACCAGCCGCGCCAGCAGCATGAGCCCGGTAGCCGTGTTCGTGAGCGTGCTGGCCTGGGGCTGGCTCTGGGGCCTGTGGGGGCTGCTGCTGGGCATCCCGGTCATGATGGCCGTGAAAGCAGTGTGCGACCGCGTGGAAGACCTCAAACCAGTGGGCGAACTGCTGGGGCAGTAGGCGCGAGGGGCACCACCTTGCTTCCAGCCCCCCATGCGCATTGCTGCACAAACGCGGGCAGGTCGTCCGCCGCCAGGGCGCGGCTGTAGTACCAGCCCTGCACGCGCAGATCGATGGAGGTGGGCAACACCTGCAGCTGTTCATCGGTCTCCACGCCCTCTACCACGATGCCCAGCCCCAGGCTCTGGCAAAAATGCAGCAGGCCCTCCAGCACGCGGGCACCCTGCGGGGCCGTGCTGGTCACCACAAAACTGCGGTCGATCTTGATGGTGTCCACCGCAAAGGCGTGCAGATAACTCAGTGACGAGTACCCGGTGCCAAAGTCGTCGATGGACACCTTGGCGCCCACGGCATGCACCCGGGCGATGGCGTCGCGCATCTGCGCCACATCGGCCGCCAGGGCGTCTTCCGTGATCTCGATGCTGATGCACCCCGCTGCAGGCGCGATCAAGGCCACCAGGCGTTGGCAATGGGCAGGCGACATGAGGGTGGGCCCCGTGACGTTGATGGAAACCGGCAGCTCAAACCCCGCATTGCGCCAGCGCCGGTACTGCCGCAGTGCCGCAGCCGCCACCCACAGGTCCACCTCCTTCATCAGCCCCGCCTCGGACAACCAGGCCAGGAACGACCCCGGCGACTGGATCCGCCCCTGCGAGTCGCGGGCGCGCAGCAGCGCCTCGCACCCCACACACAGGCCCGTGTGCGGCGACACCTGGGGCTGGTATTCCAGGAAGAACTCATAGTCCCCCATGCGGCGCACCCGGGCCACCAGGTCTTCCCTGCGGGCCTGGCCCTGCTGCGCCACCACGATGGGGTCGTGGGCATAGAGGCTCCCCTCCTCCTGCAGCCGCGTGAAGGTCGTGTCCAGCCCGGGCAGGTGCACGGTGGTGGCGTTGTGGCGCTCCAGCGCACGCACAGCCGGTGCATAGATGCAGGCCCCGAGCAGCACCAGGGCCAGCTGCAAGGCCACAGCGGGCCAGGCCCCCTGGGTGCTGACATAGGCATTGAACACCACCGGGGCATTGAGGGGCATAGGCACTGTGGCCATGGGCACCCAGCCCGCCTGCACGGCCGCCAGCGCCAGGCAGGCGTTGACAGCAGGCACGAGGATGAAAGGAATGAGCAGGCGCGGATTCAGGATCAACGGGATGCCGAACAACAGCAGCTCGTTCACATTCAGCAAGGCCATGGGCAGGCTGGCCACCGCCAGCAGGCGCAGGCCGGGGCTGCGCGCATGCCACAGCACAGCCACCACCAGCGACAAGGTGCCGCCCGCGCCCCCGATGAAGGCAAACGCCCCCAGCAGCCCCGCGTTCAGCGGATGCTGGGGTACCTGGTCGGTCAGCAGCTCGATGGCGTTCCAGCCCACGGCCTGCTCCAGCACCTGGAACAGGGGCTGGAGCGCGTGGTAGCCGTGGATGCCAAAGAACCACAGCAGCGAGTTCATGCCGGTGAGCACGATGGCGTTGAAGTAAGAATGGTCGGGATCGACCATGTCCATGGGCAGGCTCCAGTGCGCCAGGCCCGACCATTGCTGCAACAGCGCCAGCACCGCCGCCAGCAGCGCGGCCGTGACGATGCCGGGCACCACCATGTTCACCGCGTC
This sequence comes from Acidovorax sp. Q11, assembly GCF_054950075.1. Classification (NCBI taxonomy): domain Bacteria; kingdom Pseudomonadati; phylum Pseudomonadota; class Betaproteobacteria; order Burkholderiales; family Comamonadaceae; genus Acidovorax; species Acidovorax sp. Q11. Next base: position 45,863 of record NZ_JBUDZG010000023.1, read on the forward strand.
TTCGACGTTGTCGCTGACAAGCGCCCCCCGTGACACCTGCAGCCAGCGCACCCGCATCAGCCGGGCCATCAGCGGCACATTGATGAGCGGCGACGCAATCGCGATGAAAAGCACCAGCGTGGCGGCAGCACGCGGCTGCCCGCTGAGCTGGTACGACGCCAGCGCCACATACACAAAACACAGAAAAGCCACAGGCAGCCGTGGCAACTGGTGGCGAATGGCCAGCATGTAGCCAATCGAAGCAGCAATCAGCAGCGGCAGGATGCGGCTGATCTCGCCATGCAGCCCCGCCAGCATGTCACCCACCGCAGGCGGTAGCCCCAGCACCCGGGCCAGCACCGACAGCACGAGAAACACGGCCGACACCATGAGGCAGGGCAACACCCACAGCAACGCCTCGCGGATGGCCCGCATCGAATCGGCGCGCGCCACGGCTTCCAGCCGGTGCGACAGCAACACCCTCCAGGCCGCCAGATCCATGCCCAAAGCCATGCCTCCCGGCCCGTTGGCGGGCCACCACCATGACAACGCACCACAGGGCCGTGCCACCACAGTGGCTACCCCATGCCTGTGGCCGGTGCCTGCTGCCAAGCCGCTGCCACGGGCGCTGAAGCGCCCTGGCGGCCATCCTAGCGCGCGCTGGCGCCGGTGGCAAAACGGGTAAAAAAACGCGGGGGATCAGCCCGTGTTGCGCAGCCCGGCAGCAATCCCGTTGATGGAGATGTGGATACCCGTCTGCACCCGCTCGTCGCCCTGCCCTGCGCGCCAGCGGCGCACCAGCTCCACCTGCAAGTGATGCAGCGGGTCGATGTACGGAAAGCGGTGTTTGATGGAACGCGCCAGCGCCGTGTTGTGCGTCAAGCGCTGCTTGTCGCCCGTGATGCGGGTGAGCGCGTCGGCCGTGCGGTGCCATTCGGCCTCAATGCTGGTGAACACCTTCTTGCGCAGACGCGCGTCGGTCACCAGCTCGCTGTAGCGCGAGGCCAGGGCCAGGTCGCTCTTGGCCAGCACCATGTCCATGTTGGACAGCAAGGTGCGGAAGAAGGGCCACTGGCGGTACATCTTCTGCAGCAGGGCCAGTTGGGCCTTGGGGTCCTTGCCTTCGGTATTGATGAAGGCTTCCACCGCCGAGCCAAAGCCGAACCAGCCGGGCAGCGTGAGGCGGCACTGGCCCCAGCTGAAGCCCCAGGGGATGGCGCGCAGGTCTTCGATCTTCTGGCTGGCCTTGCGCGATGCGGGGCGCGAGCCGATGTTCAGCTCGGCGATCTCGCGGATGGGCGTGGAGTTGAAAAAATACTCGGTGAAGCCGGGCGTCTCGTACACCAGCGCGCGGTAGCTGCCCATGCTGGCCAGCGAAAGCTGCGCAGCAGCATCCAGAAAGGCCTTGGTGGCGGGCTTGGTGGGCTGCAGCAGCGTGGCCTCCAGCGTGGCGGCCACCAGGGTTTCGAGGTTACGCCGGCCGATCTCTGGGTTGGCGTATTTGGAGGCAATGACCTCGCCCTGCTCCGTCAGGCGGATCTGCCCACGCACAGTGCCCGGGGGCTGAGCCAGGATGGCCTGATAGCTCGGGCCACCGCCACGGCCCACGGTGCCGCCCCGGCCGTGGAACATGCGCAGCTGGATGCCGTGGCTGGTGGCGAGTTCGTCGAAAAGTTCGACGAGGGCAATCTCAGCGCGGTACAGCTCCCAGTTGCTGGTGAAGATGCCGCCATCCTTGTTGCTGTCGCTGTAGCCGAGCATGATGTCCTGCTCGCCGCCGCTGCGTTGCACCAAGGCTGCCACGCCGGGCAGGCTGTAGAACTCGCGCATGATGGGCGCGGCGTTGCGCAGGTCTTCGATGGTCTCGAACAGGGGCACCACGATGAGGTGGTTCTTCGACTCGGCATCCAGCGTGCCGTTCATCAGGCCCACTTCTTTTTGCAGCAGCAGCACTTCAAGCAAATCGCTCACCGTTTCGGTGTGGCTGATGATGTAGTGGCGGATGGCCTCGTGGCCGAAGCGCTCGCGCATCACGCGGGCGGTCTCGAAGATGGCCAGCTCGCCCTGGGCGTGGGCCGAATATTCAGCACCCACCACACGCAGCGGGCGCGCGTCATTCAGCAGCTTGATCAGCAGCGCGCGCTTTGCGGCTTCCTGCAGGCCCGCGTAGTTGGGCTCGATGCGCGCCTTGGCCAGCAGCTCGGCCACCACTTCTTCGTGCTTGTCGGAGCTTTGGCGGAGGTCCACCGTGGCCAGGTGGAAGCCGAACACCTGCACGGCGCGGATCAGCGGGTGCAGACGCTCTGCCGCCAGGGCCTGGCCATGGTGCGACTGCAGCGATGCCTCGATCACCCGCAGGTCGGCCAGGAATTCTTCGGCGCTGGCGTAGGCGTTTTGTGGCGCCACCGCATGGCGCGCGGCCTCGCCGCCGGTCAGGTCTTTCAGCGATGCGGCCAGACGCGCATAGATGCCCGTGAGTGCGCGGCGGTAGGGCTCGTCCACGCGGTGTTCGTTGGTGTCGGGCGAGCGCTGGGCCAGGGCCTCCATCTCGGCCGACACCTGCACCAGGCGGGCGGACAGTGACAGCTCGCCGCCCAGGTAGTGCACCTCGGTCAGATAGTGGCGCAGGGCCACCTCGGCCTGGCGGCCCAGGGCGTAGCGCAAGGTCTGCGCGGTCACATTGGGGTTGCCATCGCGGTCGCCGCCAATCCACTGGCCCATGCGCAAGAAGCTGTGCACGGGGTACTGGCCCAGTTCGCTTTCCAGGTCGGCGTAGATCTTGGGGATCTCGCGCAGGAAGGTGGCTTCGTAATACGACAGCGCGTTCTCGATCTCGTCGGCCACGGTGAGCTTGCTGTAGCGCAGCAGGCGCGTTTGCCACAGCTGGGCCACGCGGGCGCGCAGCAGGGCTTCGTTGGCAGCCAGTTCGCGCGGGGTGAGCGCGTCTTTGGCGCTGTTGTAGAGCTGGGCGCGCACCTGGATGTCGTCGCGTGTGGCCAGCAGCTGGGCGATGTCGCGCTCGGCGTCCAGGATGCTCTTGCGTTGGACCTCGGTGGGGTGGGCGGTCAGCACCGGCGCCACGTAACTGCCCGCCAGGGTTTGCGAAATCGTCTTCGGTGCGATGCCCGCCCAGCGCAGGCGCGAGAGGGCAACCTCGATGCTGCCCTCCTGCGTGTCACCTGCGCGCTCGTGCACGGCGCGGCGGCGGATGTGGTGGCGGTCTTCGGCCAGGTTGGCCAGGTGGCTGAAATAGGTGAAGGCGCGGATCACGCTCACCGTCTGGTCGCCCGACAGGGACTTGAGCAGCTTCTTGAGCGCGCGGTCGGCTTCCTGGTCCGCATCGCGGCGGAAGGCGACGGAGAGCTTGCGCACCTGCTCCACCAGCTCATACGCGGCCACGCCCTCCTGTTCTCGGATCACGTCGCCCAGAATGCGCCCGAGCAGGCGGATGTCGTCAATCAGGGGCTGGTCCTTGTCGGATCGTTTCATGGTGCGTGAGTCTCCGGAGGTGGGTGGTGGCCGGGAGCCGCCTGCCCCCGTCTCACCCGGGGTGCACCAGCCCCAGTGCGGGCGCATGCTAGCATCGCCCGCCCCTGAAAGATTACAAACAGGTTACGAACTTGAGCCTCCAGAACGCCCCTCTTTCCATCGTGATCGCCACCCGAGAGAGCCGCTTGGCACTTTGGCAGGCCGAGCATGTGCAGGCCCTTTTGCGTGCACAGGGCCACCAGGTGGAGCTGCTGGGCATGACCACCAAGGGCGACCAGATCCTGGACCGCTCGCTCAGCAAGGTGGGCGGCAAGGGCCTGTTTGTGAAAGAGCTGGAAGTGGCGCTGGAAGAAGGCCGCGCGCACATTGCCGTGCACTCGCTCAAGGACGTGCCCATGGAGCTGCCCGAGGGTTTTGCGCTGGCCTGCGTGATGGAACGCGAAGACCCGCGCGATGCGTTTGTCTCGCCCAACTACCCCAACATCGATGCCCTGCCCCAGGGCGCGGTGGTCGGCACTTCGAGCCTGCGCCGCCAGGTGCTGCTGCAGGCCCTGCGGCCCGACCTGAAGATCGAGCCGCTGCGCGGCAACCTCGACACCCGCCTGCGCAAACTGGACGAAGGCCAGTACGACGCCATCGTGCTGGCGGCGGCGGGCCTGAAGCGCCTGGGGCTGGAATCGCGCATCCGCGCCACCTTCGCGCCCACCGCCATGCTGCCTGCCGCAGGCCAGGGCGCCCTGGGCATTGAAGTGCGCAGCGACCGGCAAGACCTGATCGCCGCGCTGGCGCCGCTGGCCCACCAGCCCACCTGGCTCACCGTGGCCGCCGAACGCGCCGTGAGCCGCGCCATGGGCGGCAGCTGCTCCATGCCGCTGGCCGCGCACGGCACATTCACGGGTGGCGTGCTGCAGCTCGACGCCGCCTGGGGCGATGTGGATGCGCAAGCCCCTCTGGTGCGCGCAGCGGCCAACGCCCCCGTCACCACGCTGGCGCAGGCCGAAGCGCTGGGCGACGCGATTGCACAGCGCCTGCGTGCCGGTGGCGCGCGGGGTGCCGAACCCCTGAATTGATCGGCCCAGCCATGCCCCGGGTGATCGTCACGCGGCCCGCCCGCGAGGCTGCACACTGGGTCGGGCTGCTGGCGGCACGCGGCATTCATGCCGTGGCCTTGCCGCTGATTGACATCGGGCCGTGCACCGACGCGGCAGCACAGCAGGCGCTGGCCCAAGCCCACGCCCGGCTGGCGCAGTACCGGGCCCTGATGTTTGTCAGTGGCAATGCGGTGGTCCATTTTTTTGAACAAAAAACGGCTTCTCCGCGCGACAGTCATGCTCTTATAGCTATAAAAATGAGAGCATGGGCACCCGGCCCCGGCACGGCGCGTGCGCTGGAGCAGGCCGGGGTGCCACCAGGCCACATCGACGGCCCGGCGCCCGACGCCCCGCAGTTCGATTCGGAGGCCCTGTGGCAGCAGGTGGCCGGGCAAATCCGGCCTGGCGACCGGGTGCTCATCGTGCGCGGGCGCTCGGGTGGCGTGCACGACACCGCCCAAGGCAGTGGCCGCGACTGGCTGGCCCGCCAGATCGAGGCAGCAGGCGGCCTGGTGGACTTTGTGGTGGCGTACCAACGCGGCGCCCCCCAGCTGGCCCCCACCGAGGTGGCGCTGGCGCAACAGGCGACGCAGGACGGATCGGTCTGGCTGCTGAGCAGCTCTGAAGCCGTGGCCCACCTGTCAGAGGCGCTGCCCGGCCAGCACTGGGGCGCAGCGCGTGCGCTGGCCACCCACCCGCGCATTGCCGAAGCAGCGCGCGCAGCGGGCTTTGGCACCGTGGGGGAATGCCGTCCGGCGCTGGAAGACGTGGTGGCCTCGATAGAATCGGCCGCATGAGTTCTGCGCCGCCCAACGACCTGCCTCCAGCCCCCACCGCCGCCCCTGTGGCCGCACCCGTGGGCGCACCTGCAGCAGGCCCTGCACCTGTGGCTCCTGCCGCCGTGGCCCCCACACCGGGCCGGGGTGGCGCCGTCACCCTGCTGCTGGGCGCCGTGGCCGCTGCCGCGCTGGTCAGCAGCGGCATGCTGTGGCAAAAACTGAGCGCCATCCAGGAGCAGCTCGCCCGGCAGTCCGCCGACTCGGGCGCGCAGGCCATCGAGGCCCGCACCATGGCCCGCCAGGCCGAAGAACTGGTGCGCGAGACAGCCGCCCGCCTGTCGGTGGCCGAAGCCCGTGTGAGCGAAGTGGCGCTGCAGCGCAGCCAGCTCGAAGAATTGATGCAAAGCCTGTCGCGCTCGCGCGACGAAAACCTGGTGGTGGACATCGAATCCGCCATCCGCCTGGCCCAGCAACAGGCCCAGCTCACCGGCAGCCTGGAGCCCCTGGTGGCAGCGCTCAAAAGTGCCAACCAGCGCATCGAACGCGCCGCCCAGCCCCGCCTGGCGCCCGTGCAGCGCGCCATTGGCCGTGACCTGGACCGCCTGACCCGTGCCACCGTGACCGACACCGCCGGCCTGCTGGGCCGCCTGGACGACCTGGTGCGCCAGGTGGACGAGCTGCCCGTGCTCAACGCCGTGGCCCAGGCCGCGTCTACCAAGCGCCTGTCCACCGGCCCCGCCACCCCTGGCAGCGCCCCCGCCCCCACCGATGGCCTGGCCTGGTGGCAGGCGGCCCTGCAGCGCAGCTGGGAGGTGGTGCGCGACGAGGCCCGGGGCCTGGTGCGCGTGAGCCGGATCGACCAGCCCGAGGCCATCCTGCTGGCGCCCGAGCAAACCTTTTTCCTGCGCGAGAACCTCAAGCTCAAGCTGCTCAACGCGCGCCTGGCTGTGCTGGCACGCCAGTTCGACTCGGCCCGCGCCGACCTGGGCGCCGCCACGGTCGCGCTCAACAAATACTTTGACCCGGCCGCACGTCGCACCCAGATTGCGGCCAGCACGCTGCAAACGGCCCAGGCCAGCCTGAAGGCGGCCGAGCAGCCCCGCCTGGACGAAACCCTGTCTGCGCTGGCCACGGCCGCCGCAGGCCGCTAAAGGGCTGTACGCATGCGCGCTGCACTCTGGCTCCTGGCGTTGTTTGGCGTGGCCGTGGCCACGGCTTTGTTTGCGGGCAACAACCAGGGCACCATCACGCTCTACTGGCCGCCGTATCGCATCGACCTGTCGCTCAACATAGTGTTGCTGCTGCTGGTGGGCGGTTTTGTCACCCTCTATGCAGCCCTGCGCGCACTGGCTGCGCTGCTCGAATTGCCCCACCAGGCCCGCCGCTGGCGCGTGCAGCAAAAGGAGCGCGCCATGCACGCAGCCTTGCTGGATGCCCTGACCCACATGCTGGGTGGCCGCTTCATCCGCTCGCGCAAGGCCGCCGTGGCGGCGCTGTCGCAGGAACACGCCCTGGAGGCCAGCGGCGAAGCCGTGCCCCACGGCAAACAGCTGCGCGCCCTGGCCCACATGATTGCAGCCGAGGCATCGCACGCACTGCAAGACCGCGCCACCCGCGAAAGCCACCTGCAGGACGCGCTGCAGGAAGCCCCGATGCGCGGCACGGTGAACGAGCAGGAAATGCACGAAGGCGCCCAGATGCGCGCCGCCCGCTGGTCGCTGGACGACCGCGATGCCAGCGCGGCCCTCGACCGCCTCGCCGCCCTGCCCCAGGGCGCCGCACGGCGCACGCTGGCCCTGCGCATCAAGCTCAAGGCCACCCGCCTGGACAGGCAGACCCAGGAGGCGCTGGACACCGCCCGCCTGCTGGGCAAACACCGCGCCTTCTCGCCCGCCGCAGCGCAAAGCATCGTGCGCGGCCTGGCCACAGAGCTCATCAACAGCGCCCACGACACGGCCCAGCTGCAGCAGATCTGGCAGTCGCTGGAAACGGCCGAGCGCAACATGCCCGAGCTGGCCATCCACGCCGCGCAGCGCCTGGCATCTCTGGGCGGCGAAGCCACCCAGGTGCGCGCCTGGCTGCTACCGGTGTGGGAGCGCATGGTGGACCTGCCCGATGCCCTGGCCGACCACCACGCGCTGAAGCTGGTGCGTGCACTCGAAGCCGGGCTGGACGAGCTCGATGCCCCCTGGCTGGCCCGCATCGAATCGGCCTACCAGGGCAACCCGCGCGATGCCCGCCTGCAGTACCTGGCGGGCATGGCCTGCCTCAAGCGCCAGCTGTGGGGCAAGGCCCAGCAGCTGCTGACCCAGGCAGCGCAGCAGCTGGCCGACCCCCAGCTGCGCACCAGTGCCTGGCGCCGCCTGGCCGAACTGGCCGAGCAGCGCGGCGACGACAGCGCTGCCGCCAGCGCCTGGAAGCAGGCCGCGCTGAACCGCTGAGCCTCAGCGGCTCAGCCATAGCCGCCAAGCCGATGCATCGCCTGCCGATCACCCACCGCCCCATGGTGGAGGCCCGGTGGCACGCCACCGGCACCGCCTCCGCATCCCACCAGCCGTAGCCCCAAGGCTTGACGCCCCGCCGCATGGGGTCGGCTTCGGCACGCCTGGTGTCGCCCCGACCGACCGATGCACATGCAAAAAAAGCGCAAAGCATTGGGGAACTTTGATTGCCAAGGGCTCCTCAATTCAGTTTTTTTGAAATGAAGCGTCAATCTGCCTGAAGCCGAACCCGGCAGGCGCTTCCTACACTGCCGTTAGAGCCTGTTTAAAGTCTTTTTGGAGATCGCATTGGAGTGCAATCGGGATGAGTGGATGCCTCGGGTGCGCCGCATGGGCTTGTGCCCATGCAGGCAGCCGGGGCGTCCAATCGCCCGATTTCACTCCAACCCTTCGGGCAAGTGCCTTGCCGGGCGGTCTGCGGCGTTGCGGCGCTTGTTGATCGCCGAGCTATCAACAAGCGCCGCGCCTAGCATCCCATCCCGGCAAGGCACTTGTGCGACTCCAAAAAGACTTTGAACAGGCTCTTGCGCCAACACGCCCGCATGCCCCGGGGCTGCCAGCAACCAGGCCCCCGCCCTTCACAGCCCACGCTTTTGATGACCACTTCTGCCACCTCCACGGCCACCGCCCCACGCCGCTACACACGTACTGCGATGCTGCTGCACTGGGTGCTGGGCTTTGCACTGATCGGCCTGTTTGGCGTAGGCATCTACATGACGGGCCTGCCCTTCTCGCCGCAGCGGCTCAAGCTCTACAACTGGCACAAGTGGGCGGGGGTCACCATCCTCGTGCTGTCGGCACTGCGCCTGCTGTGGCGCGCCACACACCGCCCACCCGCGCTGCCCCCGACCATGGCAGACGCCATGCCCGGCTGGCAAAAGCTGGCCCACCACGGCACCCATGGGCTGCTGTACACCCTGTTTTTTGCCGTGCCCCTGATCGGCTGGGCCTACAGCTCGGCGGCCGGGTTCCCCATCGTGTTCCTGGGCCTGTGGCAACTGCCCGACTTCGTGCCCGTGAGCAAGGAGCTGGCCGAGGCCATCAAGCCCTGGCACCAGATCACCGCCTTTGCCATGGCGGGCCTGGTGGTGCTGCATGTGGCCGCGGCGCTCAAGCACCACCTCATCGATCGCGACGGCCTGCTTGCGCGCATGCGGCCCTGGTAGACGCCCCACCTCGGCCGGGCCACGCCTTCTCTTTGCTGTGTTTTGAACGGAGTTTCTGCATGAATCTGTCCTCTCCCCTGTCCCGCATCGTGCTCGGCGCCGCCCTGGTGGCCAGCGCCCATGCCGCCCTGGCCCAGCAGCAATTGGTGCCCGCCCAGAGCGAGGTGCAGTTCACGGCGCGCCAGATGGGTGTGCCGCTGGACGGCCATTTCAAGAAGTTCAGCGCCCAGGTGGCGTTCGACCCGGCCAAGCTGGCGACCAGCAAGATCGCCTTCACGGTAGACACCGGCAGCGCCACGCTGGGCTCGCGCGAGACCGATGCCGAGCTGCCCAAACCCACCTGGTTCAACGTGCCCAAATTCCCGCAGGCGCAGTTCGAATCCACTGCCATCAAGGCCCTGGGCGGCGGCAAGTTTGAAGTGGCGGGCAAGCTCACCATCAAGGGCAACGCGCAAAACGTGGTCGTGCCCGTGGCCCTCGTCCAGAGCGGCGCCACCACCACGGCCACCGGCACGCTGCCCATCAAGCGCCTGGCTTTCAAGATTGGCGAGAACGAGTGGGCCGACACCTCGATGGTGGCCGACGACGTGACGATCAAGTTCAAGCTCGCGCTGACTGGCGTTGGCAAGCTTTAGCACCCGAGTCCCCGCCCACCACCGTTTCATTCGCTTTTGTTTTCGGTTTCGTTCCGCGTTTCTTTCTCTGTCGTCTCTATTCAGGAGTATTCACCCATGCGCAAGTCCCTGTTCTCCCTGCTCGCTGTGGCCGCTGCCACCGCCATGACCGCTGGTGCCGCCCAGGCCGCCAACTACGCCATCGACCCCACGCACACCTTTGTGACGTTCGAGATCAGCCACTTTGGCGCCACCACCAACCGCGCCCGCTTCGACAAGAAGCAAGGCACGGTGGAGTTCGACCGTGCCGCCAAGACCGGCAAGGTGGACATCTCCATCGACACGACTTCGGTGAACTCGGGCACGCCTGCGTTCGACAAGCACCTGCAAAACGCCGACCTGTTCGACGTCGCCAAGCACCCCAGCATCAAGTTCGTGTCGGACAAGTTCAGCTTCAACGGCGACAAGGTCAGCGAAGTGACCGGCCAGCTCACGCTGCTGGGCAAGACGGCGCCCGTCACCCTCAAGGCCACGCAGTTCAACTGCTACGACAGCCCCATGCTCAAGCGCGAAGTGTGCGGTGGCGACTTTGAGACCACCATCGACCGCACCCAGTGGGGCATGAACTACGGCGTGGAATGGGGCTTCCCCAAGAACGTGCGCCTGGTGGTGCAGATCGAAGCCGTGAAGCAGTAATCCAACGCTGCGATGCACAGCGGGATTGCCCTGGCGCTCCCGCACCAGCCACCCACGGCAGCCATGCTCGGGTGGCTTTTTCTTTGGGACCCAGGCATAGGCATGGTCACATTCAAAATTAACTTAACGTAAATCAATTACGAATAGTAGAATTGCAGCCACCAATTTGAGGAGACTCCGCATGAACGCTGTCCTGAAGAAGCCTGACCTGGCCACCCTGCCCGCGCCTGCCGCCATCCAGCAGCTGCACCACTACGCCTACAAGGCGCGTGATGCCGAGGAGACGCGACAGTTCTACGAGGACATCTTGGGCCTGCCGCTGTATCACATCATCCAGAGCGACTACGTGCCCAGCACGGGCGAATACTGCCCCTACACGCACTTCTTCTTCCGCCTGAAGGACGGCTCGTTCATCGCCTTCTTCGACCTGGGCGACGACGTGAAGGCCGAGCCCTCGCCCAACACGCCGCTGTGGGTCAACCACGTCGCCTTCCGCGTGGACACGGTGCAAGAGCTGGAGAACACCAAGCAGCGCCTGGAGGCGCACGGCATCGAGGTGCTGGGCGTGACGGACCACCACATCTTCCACAGCATCTACTTCTTTGACCCGAACGGCATCCGCCTGGAGCTGTCGGCGCAGCTGGCCAACGAGGAGCAGATGGCCAAGGACAGCACCGTGGCCCACGCCCGCCTGGCCGAGTGGACGGCCCGCAAGGAGCAATGGCGCAAGGAACGCGCCGAAGGCAAGGTGGCCGCGCCGCTGAAGCCGCAACAAAACGACCGGCCGGAGTTCGTCAAGGGCTGATAGCCCCTGACCCCACCACGTTCCACCCCCTGGCGCAGGGTGGAACGTGCCGCCAGCCCCAGAAAATGGCAAAAAATGGCCGTTACCGCGCGACCATCAAGCGTTAATAGCTATATATTTAATAGCAAACATCCCTAACGCTGCGGTGCTGCCGCCTACTGCGGCTGTTGTTGTTGTTGCTGCTGCGCCCGCATGATCTGGTGCCGCTGCCAGTAGGCCCCCACCACGGCATTGAACTGGTCTTTTTCCTTGGTGAGGCCGGACAGCTTGATCTTGCTGGTCTTGGCGCCCAGGCCCAGGGCGTTCTTCTCGGGGTGCGTCACGACCAGCGCATTGCCAAAGCTGCTTTCCTTGAATTCCAGCGCCTTCACGGCATCCCAGAACACCGTGGTCTCGTCGGCCGAGGTGCGGATGCCTTCGATGCTGACCTCCACCGTGTTCTCCCCCTTGAGCGCAAACACCACGGGCGGAAAGTAGCGCAGCACCAGGGCGCGCTCTTCGTCGGTGGCGGGCTCGTAGCGGTAGGCCAGGCTGCGCTCATGGTCCTGCGCAAACTGCTGTTCGTAGTCACTCCACAGGCGCTGCTCGATCGCGTCGGCCGTCAAAATCTCCTGCACCCAGGTGGCAGCGGGCGCGCGCACGGCGATGGCGCCGTAGTCGCGCTCCTTCAGCGCCATGCCCACGTTGCGCAGGCGCTCGGGCATGGCGGGGTGCGTGTCAAACGGGTGCGGCACATTGGCCGTTTTCATGGCGTCCAGAAAATCGTCGGAGGCCGCATAGGGTGCCAGCCCCTGGGCCACATAGCGGGCGATGCCCAGCGTGGTGTCGTGCCGCTCATTGTGGCCAAACAGTTCGTCCTCGATCCTGGCGCGGTATTGCGCATAGGCCGCGATCTTGACCAGCGACTGCGCAATGGCGGCGGGCGAGATGAGCTTGGCGGCAATGCGGTCGGCCTTGAACTCGCGCTCGCGGCTGTCGCGCGCCAGGGCGAATTCGAAGATGGTGCGGAACAGGTCCAGCACCGGCGACACCACCGCCGACAGCCCACCGCTGCGGATCGCGTGGCGGTAATGGTCAAACTGCACCAGCTTAGGGCCCAGCCGCGCGCTGCTCTGGGTGTCGCCGCCGCGCAGGTGGGCCAGTTCGTGGCCGAACACGGCGTCGGCCTCGGCCTGGTCCAGGATGCGCAGCAGCGGCAGGCTGACAAACAACGTGCGGCCCGTGAGCGTCTGCGGGCCCACGGTGAGCGGTGCCTCGGTCACGAAAAAGTTGGCATCGATGCCCGCCACGATGTGCTGCGGCGGATCGGTCTTGAGGCGGCGCGCCATGTGGCGGATGCGCTTCCACAGCAGGGGCGCATCGTCTTCGGACACCAGCTCGCCCACGGCGCGGCTCTGGGACTGGACGCGCTTGAAGATACCCGCCACCGCCACCAGCACGCCCGCCAGCACCGCAAACCCCACAAACAGCACCAGCTTGGGCGAATACTTGTGAAAAAAGAACGCCGTGACCCAGAACGACAGCCACACGGCCATCGCCCCCTGCACCACCAGCGCGGCGGCACTGGCCCAGGTGGTCAGGCGCCAGCCCGCCACAAAGCTGCTGTACTGCAACGTGCGGTCAGCAAAGGCCAGCGCACCCAGGCCCAGCACCACCACCAGCAGCACGCCGCTGGCCACCAGGGTCCAGAACGACACCTTGTGCGCCATGTGGAACTGCCACACGTCAGAAAACCGCTCGCACAGCGCCTCGCGGTACTCCTGGGCCTCGGCCGAGCTGTTGTCGCAAATGGTGGACGGCGGGTTGCCGCGGAAATAGTCCTTGCGCGCCTGCTTCTCGGCCAGCGGCATGGCCTTTTCGGCGTCGATGCGCTGGACCACGCCGGCCACAAATTCCGCGTCCTGATCGCGCTGTGCGTAGACGCTGAACCCCAAGGTCAACGCCGGGATAAGAAAAAGTGCCAGCAGCGCGTAAACAAAGACCTTGGCAAGGCCCGCGCGGAGTGCGGAGGAAAGGTGCATGGGTGGGGTGAATTGGTGTGTGTTTTTGACCCGGGCGAAGCATGGAGCCAGACCTCCCTCTCCGAAGGCCCTCTTGCTCCACCGGGCGGGATTATCAAGACGCCCCGGCGGCCCGGTCGAGCGACAAGGTAACAATTGGCGAGAAATGCCCGACAGGCGGGATGCGGGAGAGACCTGGACGAGGAGAAAAGGCCGCGGGGCACCCGCCGACACTCCCGTAAAATGCCCGGTCCACCCTCTTGACCGTTGAGGCGCGCCCTGTGCCCGCCTCTTCCTTCTGCCAAACCCCATGAGCACGCCCCAAGCACAACCCGGCCTCGACAGCCTGTCCAAGTCCTTTGAACCTGCCGCACTGGAAGCCCACTGGGGCCCCGAATGGGAAAAGCGCGGATATGGCACCGCAGGCCACCGTGGCACGGGCGCGCCGCAAGCGGGCGAGCCCGCGTTCTCCATCCAGCTGCCGCCCCCCAACGTGACGGGCACGCTGCACATGGGCCATGCGTTCAACCAGACGATCATGGACAGCCTCACGCGCTACCACCGCATGCGCGGCTTCAACACGGTGTGGGTGCCGGGCACCGACCACGCGGGCATCGCCACACAGATCGTGGTGGAGCGCCAACTGCAGGAGCAAGGCATCAGCCGCTACGACATGGGCCCCACCCCGCCCGAGGCACGCAAGAACTTTGTGAGCAAAGTGTGGGAGTGGAAGGAGAAGTCCGGCAACACCATCACCACGCAGATGCGCCGCATGGGCGACAGCGTGGACTGGAGCCGCGAATACTTCACCATGGACGACAAGCTCTCCAAGGTGGTCACTGACACCTTCGTGAAGCTGTACGAACAAGGCCTGATCTACCGTGGCAAGCGCCTGGTGAACTGGGACCCGAAGCTGCAGTCCGCCGTGTCCGACCTGGAAGTCGAGAACGAGGAAAAAGACGGCTCGCTGTGGCACATCGCCTACCCGCTGGCCGATGGATCGGGCAGCCTGACGGTGGCCACCACCCGGCCTGAGACCATGCTGGGCGACGTGGCGCTGATGGTGCACCCCGAGGATGCGCGTTACACGCACCTCATCGGCAAGATGGTCAACCTGCCGCTGTGCGACCGCCAGATCCCGGTGATTGCCGACGAGTACGTGGACAAGGAATTCGGCACGGGCGTGGTGAAGGTCACCCCCGCGCACGACCAGAACGACTACGCCGTGGGCCAGCGCCACAAGCTGCCCATGATCGTGGTGCTGACGCTGCAGGCCACCATCAACGAAAACGCCCCCGCCAAGTACCAGGGCATGGACCGCTTCGTGGCCCGCAAGGCTGTGGTGGCCGACCTCGAAGCCCTCGGTGCGCTGGTCGAGGTGAAGAAGCACAAGCTCATGGTGCCCATCTGCACCCGCACCGGCCAGGTGGTCGAGCCCATGCTGACCGACCAGTGGTTCGTGGCGATGAGCAAGGTGTCCGACCAGGACCCCACCGGCAAAAGCATTGCGCAAAAGGCCATCGACGCCGTGGCCAGCGGCGAAGTGACCTTTGTGCCCGAGAACTGGGTGAACACCTACAACCAGTGGATGAACAACATCCAGGACTGGTGCATCAGCCGCCAGCTGTGGTGGGGCCACCAGATCCCGGCGTGGTACGACGAAGACGGCAACGTGATCGTGGCCCGCAACGAGGCCGAGGCCCAGGCCAAGGCCCCCGGCAAAAAGCTGCGCCGCGACGAAGACGTGCTGGACACCTGGTACTCGTCCGCGCTCGTGCCCTTCAGCACCATGGGCTGGCCGAACCAGGGCGACGCACCCACCGACGACTTCAACCTGTACCTGCCCAGCAGCGTGCTGGTCACGGGCTACGACATCATCTTCTTCTGGGTCGCCCGGATGATCATGATGACCACGCACTTCACGGGCCGCGTGCCGTTCAAGCATGTGTACATCCACGGCCTGGTGCGCGACGCGCAGGGCAAGAAGATGTCCAAGTCCGAAGGCAACGTGCTCGACCCGGTGGACCTGATCGACGGCATTGCGCTGGAGCCCCTGCTGGACAAGCGCACCACCGGCCTGCGCAAGCCCGAGACCGCGCCCACCGTGCGCAAGAACACGCAAAAGGAATTCCCCGAGGGCATCCCGGCCTACGGCGCCGATGCGCTGCGCTTTACCTTCGCCGCGCTCGCATCGCTGGGCCGCAGCATCAACTTCGACAGCAAGCGCTGCGAGGGCTACCGCAACTTCTGCAACAAGCTCTGGAACGCCAGCCGCTTTGTGCTGATGAACTGCGAGGGCCAGGACTGCGGCCTGAAGGAGCACACCAAGGAAGAATGCCAGCCTGGTGGCAGCGCCCACGGCTACATGGAGTTCAGCCAGGCCGACCGCTGGATCACCTCGCTGCTGCAAAAGACCGAGGCCGAAGTGGCCAAGGGCTTCGAAGAGTACCGCCTGGACAACGTCGCCAACACGATCTACGACTTTGTCTGGTACAAGTACTGCGACTGGTACCTGGAGATCGCCAAGGTGCAGATCCAGAAAGGCACCGAAGCGCAGCAACGCGCCACGCGCCGCACGCTGATCCGCACGCTGGAAGCCATCCTGCGCCTGGCCCACCCCATCATCCCGTTCATCACCGAAGCCCTGTGGCAGGTGGTGGCACCTGTGGCTGGTATCCCTGGCGAATCGGTCAGCATCGCCCGCTATCCGCAGGCCCAACTGGAAAAGATCGACGAGGCCGCGATTGCCCACATGGACCGCGTGAAGGGCCTGGTGGACACCTGCCGTGCGCTACGCGGCGAGATGAACGTGCCGGACTCTACCCGCCTGCCCCTGTACGTGGTGGGTGACACCGAGTTCATGCGCGGCGTAGGCCCGGTGCTGCAGGCGCTGGCCAAGCTCAGCGAGGTCAAGGTGTTTGACGACGAAGCCGCCTGGGCCGCCGCCGCGCAGGCCGCGCCAGTGGCCGTGGTGGGCGAGGCCCGCCTGGCGCTGTACATGGAAATCGACGTGGCCGCCGAGAAGGCCCGCCTGTCCAAGGAAATCGCCCGCATCGACGGCGAAATCACCAAGGCCAACAACAAGCTGTCCAACGAAGCCTTTGTGGCCAAGGCCCCACCGGCCGTGATCGACCAGGAAAAGAAGCGCATCGCCGACTTTGGCGCCACGCTGACCCGCCTGCGCGACCAGCTGGGTCGCCTGGGCTGACAACACGCAAAGAGGGAAAGGCCCGGCAAGCCCTGGCCTGACACTTGCATATCCGCGACGACAACAACACACCACACCCCGCCATCAAGGAGACCCATGACTGTTGCCACCACCGTCCGCAAGGCCGTTTTCCCCGTTGCCGGCCTGGGCACGCGCTTTTTGCCCGCCACCAAGGCATCGCCCAAGGAGATGCTGCCCGTGGTGGACAAGCCGCTGATCCAGTACGCCGTGGAAGAGGCCTACGCCGCTGGCATCCGCCACATGATCTTCGTAACCGGCCGCAGCAAGCGCGCCATCGAAGACCATTTCGACACGGCGTATGAGCTGGAGGCCGAGCTGGAAGCCGCCAACAAGAAGGAACTGCTGGCGCTGGTGCGCTCCATCCAGCCCGATGACATGGACTGCGCCTTTGTGCGCCAGCCCCGCTCGCTGGGCCTGGGCCACGCCGTGCTGTGCGCCGAGCCGCTGGTGGGCAAGGAGCCCTTTGCCGTGCTGTTGGCCGACGACCTGATGGTGGGCCCCCCCGGCGGCCAGCCGGTGCTGGCCCAGATGGCCTCCGCCTTCCGCCAGCAAGGCCGCTCGGTCATCGCCGTGCAGGAAGTGCCGGAAGACCAGGTGCACAAATACGGCATCGTGGCCGGAGAGCCCGCTGGCGGCCCGCTGATCCGCATTGAACGCATCGTGGAAAAGCCCAAGGCCGATGTCGCCCCCTCGCGCATGGGCGTGGCAGGCCGCTACATCCTCACGCCCGGCGTGTTCGACGAGATCCGCAACCAGCCACGCGGCGTGGGCGGCGAGATCCAGCTCACCGACGGCATTGCCCGCCTGATGCAGCACGAAGCCGTGTACGCCTTCCAGTACCAGGGCAAGCGCTACGACTGCGGCAGCAAAGAGGGTTTTCTGGAAGCGACCGTGGAGCTGGCCTTGCAGCACCCGCAGGTGGGGGCGCACTTCCGGGAATATCTGAAGGCCCTGGCGCTGTAAGCCACTGCCTCGACCTACACTGGAAGCGCCTCACGCGCTTCCAAATCGATAGCTGCAAACGCTTACCCAACGGGCGCTAGCAGCTATTTTTTTGACAAACTCTGACTGACTTCTTGACTAGCGCCGACGCAGGATGTGGATGAACTCCTCACCCACCGTCTGCTGCTCCACCAGCTCGTTGCCCGTCTGCTTGGCAAAGGCCTGGAAGTCGCGCAGCGAGCCGCCGTCGGTGGCCACCACCTTGAGCAACTGGCCGCTGGCCATGTCAGACAGCGCCTTCTTGGCCTTGAGGATGGGCAGGGGGCAGTTCAGGCCCCGGGTGTCGATTTCTTTGTGGATGTCCATGGTGTGGTTCTCTTCTAGTCCTTGGGCGGCAGATTCAGGCCTCGGCGGCGTTCCTCATTTTCCTCTGCCGAGAAGAACACGGGTTCGCGCCCCCGCGTGCGCAGCCAGTCGGCCAGCGCGTAGCCCGTGCCAGCGGGCCAGCATTTGAGTTCGTGCAGGTCGTAAAAGCGGTAGTCCACCAGCTCGGGTGACAGCTTTACATGCCCCGCGGCCACCACGTGGTAGGCAATGATGATCTGGTTCATGCGCAGAAACTCATACGCGCCCACCAGGGTGGTGGCCTGCACGTCGAGGTTGGTTTCTTCCTTCACCTCGCGCGCAATGCCCTCCTGGGGCGACTCGCCCGCCTCCATGAAGCCGGTGATCAGCGCAAACATCTTGGCGGGCCAGGCCGCATTGCGCGCCAGCAGCACCTTGCCGTCCACCTCCACAATCGCGGCCAGCACGGGCGTGGGGTTGTTCCAGTGCGTCCAGCCGCAGGCGGGGCAGCGCAGGCGCTCCTTGTCGCCACCGTCTTCGGCCAGGGTGATGGGCTGCAGCGCGGTGCCGCAGTGGGTGCAGTGGCGAACTTCGTAGTGCATGGCTTACTATTATTTTAATAGCTACCAGCGCTTATCCATTGCGCGCAAGCAGCCAATTCCATTCAAATTTTGCAATCCACGGCGGCGCTGGGCCACGCTTTTACGCCGGGAACACGCCGGTGGACAAATACCGGTCGCCCCGGTCGCACACCACAAACACGATGGTGGCGTTGCTCTCGCGCGCGGCAATCTGCTGCGCCACCCAGCACGCACCGGCGGCCGAGATGCCCGCAAAGATGCCCTCTTCGCGCGCCAGGCGGCGGCACATGTCTTCGGCGTTGTCCTGGCTCACGTACACCAGCTCGTCCACGGTGCTGGCGTCGTAAATCTTGGGCAGATACTCCTGCGGCCACTTGCGGATGCCCGGGATGCGCGAGCCTTCCTCGGGCTGCGCGCCAATGATCTGGATGCCGGGGTTCTTTTCTTTGAGGAACCGCGACACGCCCGTGATCGTGCCCGTGGTGCCCATCGCGCTCACAAAGTGGGTGATGCGCCCGCCCGTCTGCTCCCAGATCTCGGGGCCCGTGGTTTCGTAGTGGATGCGCGGGTTGTCGGGGTTGGCAAACTGGTCCAGCACCTTGCCCTCGCCACGTTTTTGCATGGCCTCGGCCAGATCGCGCGCGTGCTCCATGCCGCCGCTCTTGGGCGTGAGTACCAGCTCCGCGCCAAAGGCCTTCATGGTCTGCGCACGCTCAATGGACAAATCCTCGGGCATCACCAGCACCATGCGGTAGCCCTTGATGGCCGCGGCCATCGCCAGTGCAATGCCGGTATTGCCCGACGTGGCCTCGATCAGCGTGTCGCCGGGCCGGATATCGCCCCGCTCCTCGGCACGGCGGATCATCGACAGCGCGGGCCTGTCCTTGACGGAACCCGCTGGGTTGTTGCCCTCCAGCTTGCCCAGCACCACGTTGCCACGCGCCGCGTTGTCCCGCGCCCCAATGCGCTGCAGCGCCACCAGCGGTGTGTTGCCCACCGCGTCTTCAATCGTCGGATATTTCATGCGCCCTACTGTGCCATAATTTGGGGCTTCACGAATTCCAGCCCGGGTGGTGAAATTGGTAGACGCAGGGGACTCAAAATCCCCCGCCGCAAGGCGTGCCGGTTCGATTCCGGCCCCGGGCACCATCGACTAGTCCGGAAGAGTCCATACTCTTCCGGACTTTTTTATTTCTCCTTAGGAATCAGCATCTTAGCTGTCCACAGCAGTCCAGGCCAGTCCATACCCATCTACGCAATTTGGGGGCACATTTGGGGGCACGATTCTCCAAATTGGGGGCACATTTATAGGCGTCGGTACCCCCGAGAAGATGCCCCCAGCCTCAGGGGCAGCAGCAGCCTCAAAAGCAATGCTTCGGCGCACCAGTCCCACCCGCTCGGCACAGCTGGAAGAAAAACACTTGCTCGCGCTTGGACGGTCGGTAAACCCCTCAAAGCCTACAAACCCCACCAGTCGGCCCGGGCATGCAGGCTGCAAATCCGGGCCGCAGCCATTTCCACTTGCTCGTGCTTCGACAGTCGGTAACCCCTCCAAAGCCTACAAACCCCACCAACCCGCCGGGTCTGCGGGTCTGCGGGTCTGCGAATCGTCCCGCTGCTTTTCACTGGCTCGCGTTTCGTCGGAAAAACACCCTTCAAAACCCACCAAACCCTACCGAGCCACCCAGCCGGATGCAGCTGCAAGCCGCCGGACAGCAAGCAGCACCAGCGACGAAACCTGGGAGGCCAGCCACCGTTAACATGGCAGCTATCGGCCAGAGGACTAAACCGCTCGCGCGGTAGCCCGCCGCGAAGGCCCTGACAGTAACTACACATCGCGCCCCTGTCTATGTTGGCGAGCGAGGCAATCGGCCTCTTTCTTCGACAGGAGCGCGATCATGATCT
>NZ_JBUDZG010000024.1:0-64655 GCF_054950075.1 Acidovorax sp. Q11
AAGCGCTGCGGCTGAGAATTGCGGCTGCGCCGCCTTGTCCGCTGCTGCGGTTGTCTTCGTCTTGCGTGGCATTCATGCTCCTTGTTGACATGCTATGCCTCACACACAAAACATCTGACAGGCTCAGACATCGCGCCACCCCAGACAGATCGCTATCAATTGCGCGCTGCAACCTAGCCTCTCCCATCAAAGCGACCAGTCGATAGCAAGGAGGCTGGCATTTGTGCCAAATACTGGAGCTACCGCACCACCAACTTCGTCTGGTCATATACCGGCTGCTCCGGCAAATCCGCCAGGTGCCGCACATCGGCCCAGTCCAGCACCTCCACCGCCTCGCCACTCACCCGCACGCGGTTGAGCCCCGCGTTAGGGATGTCGCTCTGGCGCGGGCCGTCCAGCCCGGTGCCACGCGCAGTGCGCCAGATCATGTCGAGCACGCCGCCATGGGTGACCAGCATCACCGTCTGGCCGCTGTGCTGCTGGGCGATGCGGTAGACGGCGTCCATCACGCGGGTGTGGAACTGGCGGGTGGTCTCGCCGCCGGGCATGCCGTAGTCGGCTTCGAAGCGCAGCCACTGGTTCCATGCGTCGGCGTGTTCCTGCTTGACGTCGTCCACGCGCTTGCCGTCCACCACGCCAAAGTTTTGCTCGCGCAGGGCGCTGTCGGTGAGGGTGTCGATGCGGGCCTGGGGGAACAACACCTGCAGGCTGGGCGTGGCCGTCTGCTGGGTGCGGATGAGGTCGCTGCAGATGAGGTGGTGCACCACGGGGCGCTCTGCAGCCAGACGCTCGGCCAGGCGGCGAGCCTGTTCGTGGCCAGTGGCGTTGAGGGGCACATCCACGTGGCCCTGAAAACGCAGTTCGCGGTTCCAGTCGGTCTCGCCGTGGCGGATCAGGATGAGTTCTGTCATAGAGCGTGCTATGTGCTTTTACGTGTCCACGAAAGCCGGGGAAAGGCCCGGCAACTAGGCGCAAGGCGCGCCGCAGTATGCATACTGCAAGCGGCTTGTAACAACGTTGCCGGACCTTTCCCCGGCTTTCCCACAGGGTTGGGCCAGTAGGCCAGCGCTCGCGGCGTTGCAGACCTTGCCAAGGCCAGCAGCCTTGGCGGCAGTCCGCGCCTTGCGATCACTGGCCTACTGGCCCAACGTGGGCACGTAAAAGCACATAGCACGCTCCCGCCATTATCGAATGTACACACACGATTGCAAGGTTTTTTGGCCGCTACCGCCCGTCCAGCAAGCCTCAATAGCTATTATTTTTATAACAAAACAACAGCAGACACTACCGCATGGGCACGATGAGCACTTTGCGGCGCGGCTGGCAGCCGGGACCTTCGTGGGGGGTGCTGTCCTGCTCCCAGCCCGGGCCGGGCGAGGTTTGCGCGCACACGCGCTGGCCATCGACCAGGCTGCGCCAGTAGTACCAGGGCGCGGGGGCGGCCGGCACCAGCAGCGGGGCCAGCAGGACCAGCGCGAACAAAAGGCGGGGGGCGAAAGGCATGGGCAAACAAAGCATCCGGCGTGTCCCGCCCATGCTACGTAGCCTGCGTCGGGCCGATGCCTGGAAAAGCGGTGGAATGGTTGGTCACGGCTTTTCAGCCGTGACGATCCAGCCTTCCAGCGGATCGAGCCCCGGCGGCAGGCCGTAAAGCGCATCGCCTTCGGCATGGCGCTGCTCGGCCCAGGCGGCCTGCAGCAGGCACTGCACGGCGTCCAGGCTGTCGCCGCTGGCGTCATCCACCAGGGTGTCGCGCTGGGCATGGCTGAGCTTGAGGCGCAGGCCGAGGCGGGTCTGGCCCAGTTCCAATGCATTGATCAAGTCCTTGCGGGCAATGAGTCGGTCCGGCGTCTGCTTGGCGCGGTCGTCGCTTTTGTAGCTGCGCCGCTGCAGCACCTCGCGCGCCAGCAGGCCGGGGTAGGCCTCCAGCGCCACGCGGCGGGGGTCGCCTGCGTGCAGGCCGGGCAGGTGCACGCCCGCGTCCAGCAGCAGCGGCAAGCCCGCGTGCAGCATGTAGGCCACGGGCGGATTCACCCATTTCATCGAGGGGCTGGAGCCTGCGGGCCCGTCGGTCGCACGGTGCGCAAACTTGCCGCCCACGGGGCGCGCATCGCAGAACGCCGCAAACTGCGCGCGGATCTGCTCGCGGCTGAGGTTGCGGTAGTGCTGCATGCAGGCGTGCCAGTCGGTGGGCCAGCTCAGCGCCTGCACCAGCTCGCGCGGCAGGCCAAAGGGCAGGTCGAACCCACCCACCCAGTCGCCGGGCTGAGACAGCCATTGGCCGCATGCGGCCAGGGTGTCGAACAGCTGCAGGGCGTTGAGCAACACGCGTGTGCCATGGCGCTGGCCCAGCGCGAGCACGATGGGTTTGCGCCGCGTGGGGCTGCTGGAGAAGTCGCAGCCCAGCAGCATGGGTTGGGGTGCGGCGGCCGTCATCCCAAGGCCAGGGCCGTGACGCCTGCCGCAATGCACAGCGCACCAAAGATGCGCGCCACGCGGTCACCCTCGCCCAGCAGGTGCCCGCCAATCAGCGCCGCAAACAGCATGGACACCTCGCGCGCCGGGGCCACGTGCGACAGGGGCGCCTGCTGCATGGCGTACAGCACCAGCACATAGGCCACCGGGCTCACTACCGCCACCAGCAGCGCAAAACGCCACTGCGCCAGCCAGAGCGTGCGGGCCGTGGGCAGGTCGCGCAGCACCACGGGCGCCAGCAGACCCACGCGCACAAAATTGCCCATGTAGTCCACCAGGATGGGCGACATGAGCAAAAACTTGACGGCATAGCCATCGACCACTGTGTAGCAGGCAATGAACGCGCCCGTAAGCAAGCCATACAACATGCCCTTGTGCACCCGAGCCCGCGCAGCGGGGTCGTGCGCGGCGCGCAGCAGGCCCGGGCCACCCGCGATCAGAAACACGCCCCCGACCACACCCACGATGCCCAAAGCGCCTAGCGCAGAGATCTGCTCGCCCAGCAGCGTGATAGCCACCAGCGACGACAACAGCGGCCCCGAGCCGCGCGCCAGCGGGTAAACCACCGTGAGGTCCGCCACGCGGTAGCCGCGCAGCAAGATGACGAAATACGCCACATGCAGCAGCCCGCTAGCGGCAACAAAACCCCACTCCACCGCGCCCCACTGCGGCACCGCGTCGCGCCCCAGGTACCAGCCCAGCGGCGCCCAGACGACCATCATGATCACCGAGGTGAAGAATGCAAACCGCGAGTCCCCCCCGGCCTTCTTGGCCACGATGTTCCAGCACGCGTGGATGAGGCCGGCGAGGATGATGAGGGCGAAGGCGGTGAAGGTCACGGGTCAAAAAGAGAGAGGGCTTGAATGCAAAAAGCCGCAGCCCCTGTGGGCTGCGGCTGCAATGACGAGTTCAGGACAACGACGAAAAGTGGGGTGATTGGCGTAGCGAGCGGCCTCAGCCTGGGTTGAGGAACGCAGCCGCACTCCCGTGCGGCGAGTACCGCAGGCCCGGGATCAGGCCGCGCAGTAGCCAAGCGCCCCGCTTTTCAGGCTCTTCCGATGATGGACGCCGTGGCCATCAGCTCTTCCAGCAGCGCATACGACACCTTGCCCGACACCGCATACGGGTCCAGCTCGGGCTTCTCGGAATACTTGAGCAGGATGGAATGGTTGATCTTGGAAAGGTTCACCTGCCCCATGGTCCAGCCACCAAAGCGGCGCTCGGCGATTTCTTCGTAGTGCAGCAGCTCCACGTTCTTGTGGCGCGGGTCTTTCTGGATGTGGCCGTACAGGTCGCTCACGGCCGAGCGGCCACCTTCGATGGCCTGCAGGAACACGCCGCCGCCATAGCACAGCACCCCGGTGATGCCACAGCCCGGGTTGTGCTGGCGCGACTGCGTCAGGATGGCTTCGATGGCGGCGGGAGAGGTATCCACCGCGCGACTGGCGTAAAGCAGGCGTACCAGCATGGCTTAGTTCTTTCCGGGGATGAGGGACAAAAATTCGCGGCGCAGCGCGCTGTCCTTGAGGAACACGCCACGCATCACGGAGTTGATCATCTTGCTGTCCATCTCGCGCACGCCGCGCCAGGACATGCAGAAGTGGCTGGCTTCCATCACGATGGCGAGGCCGTCGGGCTGGGTCTTTTCCATGATCAGGTCGGCCAGCTGCACCACGGCTTCTTCCTGGATCTGGGGGCGGCCCATGACCCAGTCCACCAGGCGTGCGTACTTGCTCAGGCCGATCACGTTGGTGTGCTCGTTGGGCATCACGCCGATCCAGATCTTGCCGATGACGGGGCAGAAATGGTGGCTGCAGGCGCTGCGCACGGTGATGGGGCCAACGATCATCAGCTCATTCAGGTGCTCGGCGTTCGGGAACTCGGTGATGGGCGGCTGCGCCACGTAGCGGCCCTTGAACACCTCGTTGATGTACATCTTGGCCACGCGGCGCGCGGTGTTGTGGGTGTTGTGGTCGCCCTCGGTGTTGATCACCATGCTGTCGAGCACGCCTTGCATCTTCACCTCGACCTCATCGAGCAACTTCTCCAGCTCACCGGGTTCGATGAACTCGGCAATGTTGTCGTTGGCGTGAAAGCGCTTGCGGGCGGCGGCGAGGCGCTCGCGGATCTTGACGGAGACGGGCGTGCCTTCGTCATCCGGCGGGGTGGGCGTCATATCGGCGGCAGGTTGGCTGGACATGATTGGGATCGTAACAGCGAACCACACTCCTCAGATTTCAAGGGTTTTAGGCCGTCTGCGCCTGTTGGATATGCCTTAGAAGCTATATTTTTTATAGCAATATCGCAATACGGGGCGCAACGCACCATCCACGGCCCACCCATGGTCCATCGAGCGGGTGCGGCCAAGGCCAGGGCAGCCGGAGAGGGCTGTCCCTGGGGTGGTGCCCTCTATCAATAGCGGTTGCCAGTCACCCACAGCGCCAGCCGCATCAGGCCGAACGCGATGCGGTCGAGCACGCGCTGACGCAGCGGGCGGTCGGCGTAGCGCGCCGGGTCCATGCGGCGGCCCGCGTGCTGCATGGCGTGCACCAGGCGCTGGCGCAGGTCCGTGGCAAAGGCGCCGTCTTCCACGACCACATTGGCCTCGCGCGCCAGCAGCAGGCTCAGAGGGTCGAGGTTGGACGAACCGACCGTGGCCCAGGGCCGATCACCCTGCGCGTCGATCACGGCCACCTTGGCGTGCAGGAAGCTGGGCGCGTATTCGTGGATCTCCACCCCCGCCGCCAGCAGCGCGCCGTACACCGGCCGGGCCGCGTGGTACTGCATGAAGTATTCATACCGCCCCTGCAGCAGCAGGCGCACGCGCACGCCCCGGCGCGCAGCCATCACCAGCGCGCGGCGCAGCTTGCCACCGGGCATGAAGTAGGCGTTGGCGATGATGATCTCGTGCCGCGCGTTGCCAATGGCCCGCCGGTAGGCTTTTTCGATGCGGCTGCGGTTGCGCACGTTGTCGCGCAGCACCAGCGCGGCGCGCATGGGCGGGCCGGAGTCGGTGGCCGGGTCGGCCGCGTGCCTGGCCTTGCTGGCTTCACGCAGGGCCTGCAGCGCCTCGGGCAGGCGGCGCTGGCGCGCATCGCGCACGGCCTGCATGCGCCACCACAGCTGCTCCATGGTGTCGCTGGCGGCGGCCACCAGGCTACCCGTGGCACGCACGGCAAAGTCAAACCGGGGGGCATCCAGCGCGCCATGGTTGGGGTCGTGAAAATCGTCCAGCACGTTGATGCCCCCGCAGAACAGCAGGCGGCCATCGACCACACACAGCTTGCGGTGCAGGCGCCGCCAGCGGTGCGGCAGCAGCAGGCCCAGGGGGCCGAGCGGCGAATACACGCTGTACTGCACCCCGGCAGCCTGCAGCCGCGCGGCCCAGGCCTCGGGCAGTGCCCCGGTGCCCACACCGTCCACCACCAGCTGGGTGCGCACGCCCCGCTGCGCCGCACGCATCAGCGCCTCGGCCACGGCCGCGCCCGAGCCGGTGAAGTCGAAGATATAGGTCTCGAACTGGATGTCCGACAGCGCGGCGTCCATGGCCTCGGTAAGGGCCGGGAACAGCTCCTCGGCGCCCTGTAGCAGGTGCACCCGGTGGTCGTCCGAGAACTCTGTGCCACGGACCAGGGGCAGTTTTTTCTTCACGCGTTCACAGCCGGAATTCGGCAATCAGCGGCAGGTGGTCGGACATGCGCCACCAGATGCGGCCACGTGGCACATGCAGCGACAGGGGCGTGAGGCCCCGGGCGTACACATGGTCGAGCTGGGTGAGGGGCAGCCGCGCGGGATAGGTGAAGGCGCGCGGTTCCTCGAACTCGTACAGCGAGAACCCGGCCAGCATGCGCTTGAGCTGCTGCCCCCAGTCGTTGAAGTCGCCCGCCACAATCAGCGGTGCGCCGGGTGGCACCTCGCGGTCGATGAACCCCTGCAGGCGCTCGATCTGGCGCACCCGGCTGCCGGGGATGAGCCCCAGATGCACCACGATCACATGCACGTTGCGGCCATGGGCATCCACCTCGACATGCAGCAGGCCGCGCTGCTCGAAGCGGTGGTCGGAGATGTCCTCGTGCTGGTGCCCGATCACGGGCCAGCGCGACAGCAGCGCATTGCCATGCTCGCCATGCTTGGTGATGGCGTTGGTGCGGTACACCGCCTCGTAGCCCTCGGGCGCCAGGAACTCGGCCTGGGGCACATCGGGCCAGCGCTGAAAGTAGGCCGCCTCGCGCCGATGCAGCTTGCGCACCTCCTGCAGGCAGACGATGTCGGCATCCAGCTGCTCCACCGCCAGCCCCAGGTTGTGGATCTCCAGCCGCCGCGCGGGGCCGATGCCTTGCACACCCTTGTGGATGTTGTAGGTGGCTACCCGCAGGATGTCGTCGTGTTGCATGGTCCTAGAAACGGTAATTGAACGCACTTGCCAGTGCCGTGATCGGCGCGCCAGGCAAGGCGCGAGGACGCAGCGGGCCAATGCCCGCAAGGAGGAGCAACGCAGCCTGGCGCGGCGAGCGCGGTGCTGGCGAGTGTGTAGCGTGCCCACTCCACAGGCGAACGTCAACGAAGCAGCGAAAGTCAGTATCCATCGGGCTCTCTTGAAGATGGCAAGCGGTCAACTGCCGTTTCTAGGACTGTTGATTGTGTCGCAAGCCACGCGGGCAGCGGGTTTGCCCGACACCCACGGGCTGCCATGGGCCGGTACACTGGGGTTGTCTCCTTCACACCACATACAGGCCAGTTCAGCCCCATGGCCACAGAGAACCGACAACCCGTCCCCCCACAGGTTCAGGCGCTGATTGTGGACAGCAATGCCACGTCACGCAGCATCCTGGTGGGGCAATTGCGCGAATACGGCGTGACCCGCATCGTGCAGTGCTCGCGTGTGCAGGACGCACGCAGCCGACTGGAGCACACGGTGTTTGACTACGTGCTGTGCGACCAGTTTTTTGGCGATGCCAACACCTCGGGCCAGACCCTGCTGGACGACCTGCGGCGCGCGCAGCTGCTGCCGTTTTCCACCGTGTTTTTTATGGTCACGGCCGAGGCGTCCTATGCCGCGGTGGCCGAGGCCGCCGAGTCGGCGCTGGATGGTTACCTGCTCAAGCCCTTCACGCCCAGCGCGCTGTTCGAGCGCCTGAGCCTGGCACGCCTGCGCAAGGTGCACCTCAAGCCCATCTTCGACGCCATTGAGGCCGAAGACTTCGAGCAGGCCGCCGCGCTGTGCGTGGAGCGCTTCGAAGCGCGCAAGCCCTACTGGCTGTACGCCGCGCGCATTGGCTCGGAGCTGCTGCTGCGCCTGGGCCGGCACGATGAGGCGCGCACGCTGTTCGAGGCCGTGATTGCCGCACGCGCCCTGCCCTGGGCCAAGCTGGGGGTGGCGCGCGCGCAGATCGAGTCGGGCCAGGCAGCGCGTGCCATCACCACCTTGCAGGAGCTGATCGGGGAAGACGCATCGTTTGCCGATGCCTACGACGTGCTCGGCCGCGCCCAGGTGGAGCTGGGCAACTTCGCGCAGGCCATCGAGACCTACCGCACCGCCAGCACGCTCACGCCCGACTCGGTGGTGCGGCTGCAGAAGCTGGGGATGATGTCGTACTACATGGGCGACCGCGAGACCGCCACCAAGGTGCTGGCCCGGGCCGTGGTGCTGGGGATCGACTCCAAGCTGTTCGACTACCAGTCGCTGGTGCTGCTGACCTTTGCCTACTACGCCGAAAACGACCGCAAGGGCATTGAGCGCTGCATGGCCGACTTTGCGCGCATCCTGGAGCGGCACTCCGACAGCGCACGCATCCGCCGCTTTGCCGAGGTGGCGCGGGCGCTGCAGCTCATCCAGCAGCGGCAGTTCTCGCAGGCTGTCGAGTCGGTGCGCGCCATGGCACGCGAGATCACGACCGCCAGTTTTGACTTTGAGGCAGCCTGCAACCTGGGCAGCCTGCTGGCGGTGCTGGCCGTCACCTCCATCGAATTGCCCGAGGGTGAGAGCTGGGTGCGCGCCCTGGGCATGCGCTACGCCAACACGCGCGGGCTGACCGAGCTGATGGCCAACGCCTGCAGCCTGCACGAGCCCTATGGCGTGCTGGTGCGCGACTGCCTGCAGCAGGTCAACAAGGCCGCCGAAGTCGCCATGGCCCAGAGCCTGTCGGGCGACCCCGCAGGCGCCGTGCAGAACCTGCTGCAGCAGGCCACCCCCACCCTCAACTCCAAGCTGCTGGACCTGTCGCAGCAGGTGCTGCTGCGACACGGCGCGCGCATTGCGTCCCCCGAACCACTGCAAGAAGCCATTGATGCGCTGCGCCAGCGCATTGGCAATGCCCCTGCACGCGCCATCCTGGGCCAGGACAGCGAGCGGCGGCCCGGTGGCGTGGTGATCCGCTCACGCAATGCACTGGAGGGCAGCAGTCCTGCGGCACCCACTGCCAGTGAAGCAGACATGGGCCAGCCCGATGCCGCCGCGCCCGAAAGTGCGGCCGACAAGCTCCAGCTGCGGCCCTGAAACAAGCCTGGCACCGTGTGTGGTGTGCGCGCCGCTCACACAAAGCGGAATGCGATATTGCCCAGCGGCCCGTAGTCCGCATGGAAGGTGTCGCCCGCGGCAGCCGCCACGGGCCGCGTAAACGAGCCGCCCAGCACCACCTCCCCAGCTTCCAGCCCTTCGCCATAGGGAGCGAGTTTGTTGGCCAACCAGGCCACGCCAGTGGCGGGGTGGTTGAGCACGGCGGCGGCCAGGCCCGATTCCTCGATCACACCGTTCTTGTAGAGCAGCGCGCCGCACCAGCGCAGGTCCACCGCGTCGGGCCGCACGGGGCGTCCGCCGGTGACGATGCCAGCATTGGCCGCGTTGTCCGAGATGGTGTCGAAGACCTTGCGCATCACGCCCGTGTGGCGGTCGTGCTGCTCGATGCGCGCGTCGATGATCTCGATGGCGGGCACCACGTACTCGGTGGCGGCCAGCACGTCGAAAATGTTCACCGGGGGTCGGCCCGGCTCGCCGCGCAGCGGCTTGTTGAGCACGAAGGCCAGCTCCACCTCCACGCGCGGCAGGATGAAGCGCTGCATGGGGATGTCGCCGCCCTCGGCAAAGAACATGTCGTCCAGCAGCGTGCCGAAGTCGGGCTCGGTGATCTGGCTGGCGACCTGCATGGCGCGCGATGTCAGGCCGATCTTGTGGCCGCGCACCGAGCGCCCCTCGGCGATCTTCATCGCCACCCAGGCGCGCGAGATGGCATAGCCGTCCTGCACCGTCATGCCGGGGTGGCGCCTGGAGAAATGCTCCACCTGCTCGCGGGTCTTCTCGGCCTGGTGCAGTTCAAGGGCCAGTTGCTGGATCAATGCGTCGTCGAGCATCGTGCGGGCCTCAGGATTCAGCGGTGAAGCCGATGGCCTTCACGATGGGGCCCCACTTTTCGCCGTCGGCCTTGAGCAGCGCCGCCAGTTCTGCCGGGCTCGACGAGCGCGCCTCCAGCCCCATGGCGGCCAGCCCGGCGATCACGTCCTTGTCGGCCAGCGCAGCGCGGATGGCGGCATTGGCCTTTTGCACCACCTCGGCCGGGGCCTTGCCCGGAAGGAAAAAACCGAACCACTCACCGTAGACCATGTCCTGCAAGCCCTGTTCGACCAGGGTGCTGACGCCCGGCACGAACTTGTTGCGCGTGGCGCCCGAGGTAGCAAGCACGCGCAGCTTGCCGCCCTGGAGGTGCGGCAAAAATTCGCCCACCGGCGCCGAGACGGCTGCGATCTGCCCGCCCAGCAGGTCCAGGATGGCGGGCTGCGAGCCGCGAAAGCCCACGTGGCGCATGTCCACCTTGCCCGCGCGGCTGATGAGTTCGCCCACAAAGTGGGGCACCGAGCCCGGTGCGGGCGAGCCGAAGTTGGCGCCCGTGGGGTTGGCCTTGCACCATTCGAGGAACTCAGGCACGGTCTTGACCGACACGGGCACCTGCGGGCCCACGGCAAAACCCATGTCGAACACCACGCCCAGCGAGACGGGCGTCACGTCGGCCACCGGGTCGTAGGGCAGCTTCTTGTAGGTGTGGGGGTAGATACCCAGCATGGACATGGGCGTGGCCAGCAGCGTGGCGCCGTCCGCCGGGGCAGCCTTGAGCGTGGTGATGGCGATCTGCCCGCCCGCGCCGGTCTTGTTCTCCACCACGGCCGACTTGGCATAGCCGCCCGTGATCTGGGTGGCCACGCGGCGCGCCAGGGTGTCCACGGTGCCGCCGGCGGCAAAGCCAGCCAGGATCTTCACGGTATCGAGTGCCTGGGCATGGGCCAGGAAGGGCATGCCGCCCGCCGCACTGGCAAGGGCCCATTGCAAAGCATCGCGGCGCGACAGGGATGGGGAAAGGGTCATGGTTTGTCTCCTGTGTGTGGTTATGGGTTACTTCTTCGCAGCCTGCCGGTAGTTGGCCTTGAGGTGTTCGGGCACGCGCTCGTCGAAGCCGCAGGCCACGCGCCGCACCTCGGGACTGTCGGTGGGCTGGTGGCCCACGCCCAGGGCCGAGGCGCGCGGTGCGTCAATGGCGACCACCATGCCCGCCAGGCGGCCCAGGCCGGTGATCTCGCACTCCACCCGATCACCCGGGTCCACCGAGCGCGAGTGGCAGGGCGTGCCCATCAGGATCACGTCGCCCGGCACCAGGGTGATGTGGCGCGCGATGTCGGCCACCACGTAGTGCGGGCCCCAGATGGTCTCGTCGCCGATGTGCGCCTCCTGCACCAGCAGGCCGTTGCGGTAGGTGCGCAGTGTCTGCTCGAACAGGTTGACACCGCGCACGATGCCGGGGCCGATGGGCAGCAGCGTGTCCGCGCCCTTCACGCGCAGCATGCTGCCCTGGTCGGTGTCGCGGTAGTTTTGCAGGCCCATGTCGAGTGCGGGGCAAAAGCCTTCGATGTAGTCCCAGGCTTCATCGGGCAGCACGTTGCGACAGGTCTTGCCGATGACCACGGCGTACTCGCCCTCGTAGTTGAGGTACTGGCTGTCGGCGGGCTTGTGGATCTCGCAGCCATGGCCGTTGACCGAGGTCGGCGGCTTGGTGAAGTAGGTCGGCGTCTCGGTGGGCTTGGGCTGGTTGCGCGTCTCGAAGCTGCGCGAGCTGTACGAGATGTGCACGGCGATGACCTTGCTGGGCGAGACGGGCGGCAGGTGCTGCACCGTGGCCGGGTCGAGCACCCGGCCATCGTCCAGGCGCAACTGTCCCTGCTGCGCGCCTTCTTCCACGAGGGTGCCCCAGCAGGCGCTGCCGCCCACCAGCACGCGGCGGCGCTCCACGCGCGGGCCCCGCATCACGGCGGGCAGTTCGTTGATCGGGAATTCGAAGTTCATGCCGCCACCTTTGCCGTTGCTTCGCTCGATTCACCATCGAACCACATGTGCACGTTGCCCGTTCCGCGTGCGTTCTCATAGGCCGACAGGGCCACGCCGCGCGCACGGCAGTCCGCCCCACCCATGGCACCCAGCATCTGCAGGTAGTGGGCGCCGAAGGCCTCCCAGGGCATCTTGCGGTACTCGTCCTGCCAGCGCTCCAATACCATGTCGTGCCGGCCCTGCTCCATCAGCGCGATGGCGCCCTTGTCGCTCACGATGTTCTCGGGGCGCGAGACATTGCTCTCGTGGAAGATGCGCGGGTGGTTGGGCTTCCAGTCGATGGGGTTGAACTTGTGGCTAAGCGCACCCGAGGCCAGCAGCAGCACGCGCAGGTCGCTGCGGCGCACGGCCTCGGCAATCGCTTCGCCCGACTTCAGGAAGTGGCGCCAATCGCAGTTCTGGCACGAACTCACGGTGACCACCGGCGTGTCGCTGCGCTCCAGGCGCAGCTGCTTGACCAGGTTGATGGTGGCGTACTGCTTGCCCAGGTCGGGGTGGTTGATGACGCGGTTGTAGCCGCCCTGCTCGCGGGACGCAGCCTCGATGGCCAGTGCCAGATCGGGGTGGCCCCGGTAGTCGTAGGGCACGCCATGCAGGTACCAGGGCATCTCGTCCGAGATGTAGGTGCCCTGGTAGCGCGCGGCGCCGTCCACCAGGTGGTAGCCGGTAGTGAACCAGTGCGAGTCGAAAATGATGACCACGTCGGGCCGGGCCTCGGCGATCTTCTCGCGCAGGCGCGCATAGCCGGGGATCAGGTCCGAGTCGGCCCCCGCGCCCTGCAGCACGCGAAATTCCTCGCATTGCATCAGGCCGGGGTGGTGCGAGACGATGGCGGCGCCAACGATGCTTCCCATGGTGTGTGTCTCCTTTGGATGTGTCTTAGCGGTGGCTGAAGCTGGCGCGGAAGGGCTTTTTCGGGACAACAACGTCCTTCACGTCGCAGAAGAACTCGAAGCTCCAGTCCCCTCCTTCGCGGCCCACGCCGCTGCGCTTGATGCCGCCGAAGGGCGCGGCCAGGTCGCGGATGCCGAAGCTGTTGACCCAGATGAAGCCGGTGCGCACTTGCTGCGCCACGGCGCTGGCGTGTTCCGCTTGGCCGTAGCAGACGCCACCCAGGCCGTAGTCGGTGCCGTTGGCCAGGGCAATGGCCTCCTCGTCGCTGTCGAAGGTTTGCAGCGTGAGCACCGGGCCGAAGACCTCGTTCTGCACGATCTCGCTGTCCTGGCGCACATCGGTGAGCAGCGTGGGCTGGTAATACTGCGCGCCGAAGGGGTGGTGCGCCCCGCCCCAGAGCAGCGTGGCGCCATCGGCCACGGCGCGCTGCACAAAACCGTGCACGCGCTCGACCTGGCGCGGGTGGATGATGGGCCCTACCTCGGTGGCATCCTCGCGCGGATCACCCACGGTGAGCTTTTCCACATAGCCGCGCAGGGCCGCCACGAAGGCATCGTGCACCTTGCGGTGCACCAGGAAACGCGTCCCCGCCAGGCACACCTGGCCAGCGTTGCGGTACATCAGCGCGCCGGTGGCGGCCGCGTTGTCGATGTCGGCGTCTTCCAGCACGACGAAGGCCGATTTGCCGCCGAGCTCCAGGCTGCAGGGCACGAGGTTAGCGCCCGCAGACTGCGCGATCCACTTGGCCGTGGGCACCGAGCCGGTGAACGAGATACGCGCCAGGCGCGGGTCGCTGACCAGGCGCGCACCGGTGCTGGCGCCAGCGCCCTGCACGATGTTGAACACCCCGGGTGGCAGGCCGGCCGCGTGCGCGCAATCGGCCAGCAGGCTGCTGGTCAGCGGCGCCCATTCCGGCGGTTTGACGATGACGCAGTTGCCCGCGGCCAGGGCGGGGCCGAGCTTCCAGGTGGCCAGCATCAGCGGTGCATTCCAGGGCGTGATGATGGCCACCACGCCGGCCGGGTCGTGGCGCACGAGGTGGGTGGCCTGCTCGGTCTCGATGGGGCGGTCCTGCAGCGTCAGCGCATGCTCGGCAAACCAGGTGATGTTGAGCATGGCGCGCGGTACCACGCCGTGCTTCATGCGCGAGAGCAGCACGCCCGCGTCGTTGGATTCGAGCGTGCAGAAGGCCTCGGCACGCTGGCCGATCTCGGCGGCGAAGCGGTCGAGGTAGGGCTTGCGCTCGGCGGCCGTGAGCGCGCTCCAGGCCGGGAAGGCACGCGCCGCAGCAGTCACGGCGGCGTCCACATGCGAGGGCGAGCCCTCGCTGATGCGGCCCAGCAGTGCCTGGTCGATAGGCGAGTGCAGGTCAAAACGCATTTCGGAGGCCACGCGCTGGCCGTCGATGTAGTGGTGGGGCGATACGGCAATGCCGGCGACGTTCAGGGTCTCGGTGCTCAAGGGGTTCTCCGGTCAGACAACAAGCGGGGCCAGGCAGCCCTGCCTAGGGCGTGTCATCAATCAATACCCCCACGCGCTGACCCCGCAATGCGGATGGATGCGCGAAGCGGGGCGCAGCCCATAGTCATCTATGGGCAAGCCACGCGACAAAGCAGACGCCGCATTGCGGGGGCAGCCCGGAGGGAAAGCCATCCAGGCCGCGCATTGCGTCGTTGCCCTTCGCTTGTGTAGCCAAGCTACACGGCACTCAGGGCGCCTAGCACTGCACGGCCTGGCTGGCTTTCGCGTGGGGGTATTGATTGATGACACGCCCTAGCCGTCGCGGAGTATCTGCAGCCCCTTGCTTGACCACAATCAATGCTTTCTTACGGATTGTGAAGATGATCTAATGAATGGCACCCCGCGATCTGTACCCATGTCCCTACCCCATTTCACGCTGCGCCAGCTCGAAGCCTTCGTCACCGTGGCCGAGATGCGCAGCTTCACGGCCGCCGCCGACCGCCTGGCGCTCACGCCGTCGGCGGTGAGCCAGCTGGTGGGCGAGCTGGAGGATGTGCTGGCCTTCAAGCTGTTCGAGCGCAGCACGCGCCGGGTCGGCATCACCAGCGCCGGGCGCGAGTTCCTTGCGTCGGCCGAATCGGTGCTGAAGCACCTGCGCATGGCGCAAACGGCCGCGAGCGATGTGCGCAACCGTGCGGCCGGGGTGGTGCGCATTGCGGCCCCCCTGGTGGTGGCCAGCGTGATCCTGCCCCGGGCCATCAAGGCCTACCAGCAGACGCGGCCCAAGGTGCGCATCCACATACGCGATGCGCCGGTGGAGAAACTGGTCGATGCCGTGGCCAGTGGCGACGCCGATCTGGCACTCGGCCCGGACCGCGCCTGCGGCGAAGACATCGCACGCACGCCCTTGTTCCAGAGCCCCTGGGTGCTGTGGTGCGCCCCCACCCACCCGCTGGCGCGCCAGCGCAGCGTGACCTGGGCCCAGCTGCACGCCTACCCCCTGGTGGCCGCCGGGCGCGACCACGAACGCAGCGTGGCCCAGATGCACACCGGCCTGCCCAGCGAGCAGCGCGTGACGCCGGTGGAGATCGTGGACAACATCTCCACCGCGCTGGGCCTGGCGGCCGCCGACGTGACGGCCACACTGGCCCCTGACTACGTGGGCGCACTGGCCAAGCCGCTGGGCCTGGTGCGGCGGCGCATTCTGGCGCCCGAGGCCATGCGCTACGTGTGTCTTTACAGCCCCACGCAGCGCGCCACCTCACCTGCCGCCGAGGGATTTGCCGAACATTTGGTCAAAGTGCTGGCAAAGCCGCAGTGAGTCTCGGCCCTATCGGCCTGCCCGCAGCCGTAGCGCTTCAGACAAAACGCGGCAACAAGAGACAGGCCTCGGCATTGGAGGCCGAGAAACAGCGGTCGGCGGCCTCGCGCCAGGGCAGCCACTCAAACGCCACATGCTCGCGCGGGCTGAGCACCACCGCCGTCCCATTCGGCACCCGCAAGCCGAATACCCGCTCGCGGTTGAACACCACGCCGGGCGCATAGCGGTGGCGCCACTGGGGCCAGATGTCGTAGACGTTCTCAAGGCACCAATCGGTGAGCACGATGCCCGTGCCACCGGTGTCGATGCCGGTTTCCTCCAGCACCTCACGCGCCGCCGTGGTCTCCCATGCTTCATCCAGATGGTCCTTGCTGCCCGTGACGCATTGCCAATGCTCCCCGCCGTCCGCGCGGCGCATCATCAGCACATCAAGCGCTGGGGTGTAGATCACGACCAGCACAGACTCGGGGATCTTGAAGGGCCGCTGCTGCTCCATCGCCGCGCGGGAATCAAGGCTTGGTTTTCGTCGCCACCGGGGGCGGCAGCTCCTTGGCCTGCAGCGCGCGCACCTGCACCACCAGCTGGTTGTGCGCGTCCAGGAAGGCGGCTGCGATCACCTTGCCTTCGTTGGTGTTGCTCCAGCCCGCACCCGCCGCACCACCGAGCTTGCCAAACACCAGGCCGCCCACCCCCAGGTCGGTGGTGCGGGCGGAGCCGGTGGCCGCCGCCACCTGCTCGGTGGTTTCGTTGTCGGACAGCAGCAACGCCGTCTGCGCCTCCTTGAACTTGACCTGTTCCACCAGCCCGGCCAGGCCAGCGATGTCGCGCAACACCGGGACCATGGCAATCACCCCGGCCAGACCCCGGCCGGCATCCTGCTCGCTGAAAGTGAGGCTGGGCGTAAGCGTGTACTGCGCCTCATAGCCCTTGCCCTTGGCCACCGTGGAGTTGTTTTTGCGCAGGATGCCGGAGTCCTTGAGATCCTGCTCCTGGATGGTGCCGCGCAGGCCCGCCGCGCGGTCCACCACGCGGAAACATCCACTTTGCTGGGCCAGCAGCTTGACCAGGGGCACGGGCGAGGAGGGCAGCTGGTAGCCAGATCCCATGGTGTAGCCGTTCGGGTTCTCAGCCAGCGCGAGCGTGGCCACCGGGGCTTCGCAGCGCACCAGTTCCTTGGCAGCGTTCTGCGCTCCCTGGGGCCCCGCCGAGCCAGTGACGACCGAGCCGCCCTGCCCCAGTTCGGTTTTCTTTTCGCCACAGCCCGCCAGGGCCAGAAGCACCAGAGCGGCGGCGACCGCCCGCAACGTATGGGAACGCATGGAGAACTTCCTTTGAGCGCCAGCCAGGGCTGGCCAATAAAAAAGCGGCGCGGGCGCAAGGCCCGTGCCGCTTTGTGGTGCGATGCCCCTGGAGCGCATCTGCAATGATCGACAGATTCGAAAAACGCCCCGGATCAGGCCGCCTTGATGGCGTCCGGGTTGCGCAGGCGGATGTGCAGCTCGCGCAGCTGCTTTTCATCGACCGGCGAAGGCGCCTGGGTCAGCAGGTCCTGCGCGCGCTGGGTCTTGGGGAAAGCGATCACGTCACGGATCGACTCGGCACCGGTCATCAGCGTGATCAGGCGGTCCAGGCCGAAGGCCAGGCCACCGTGTGGAGGCGCACCGTACTGCAGGGCATCGAGCAGGTAGCCGAACTTGGCCTGTGCGTCTTCCGGCGTGATCTTGAGCGCATCGAACACCTTCTTTTGCACATCGGCGCGGTGGATACGCACCGAGCCGCCACCCAGCTCCCAGCCGTTGAGCACCATGTCGTAGGCCTTGGCGATGCACTTGCCAGGGTCCGTATCCATCAGGTCTTCGTGGCCATCCTTCGGCGACGTGAAAGGGTGGTGCACTGCGGCCCAGCGGTCGTTTTCTTCGTCATGCTCGAACATGGGGAAGTCCACCACCCACAGAGGCGCCCAGCGGCTCTCGAACAGGCCGTTTTTCTTGCCGAATTCGCTGTGGCCCACCTTCAGGCGCAGGGCGCCGATGGAGTCGTTGACGATCTTTTCCTTGTCGGCACCGAAGAACAGCAGGTCACCGTCCTGCGCGCCGGTGCGCTTCAGGATCTCGGCAATGGCCGCGTCGTGCAGGTTCTTCACGATGGGCGACTGCAGGCCCTCACGGCCGTTGGCCACTTCGTTGACCTTGATCCAGGCCAGGCCCTTGGCGCCGTAGATCTTGACGAACTCGGTGTACGCATCAATCTCGCCGCGCGAGATCTGTGCGCCGCCGGGCACGCGCAAGGCCACTACACGGCCGCCCTTGGTGGTGGCGGGAGCAGAGAACACCTTGAAGTCCACATCCTTCATCACCTCGGTCAGCTCGGTGAATTCGAGCTTCACGCGCAGGTCAGGCTTGTCCGAGCCAAAGCGGAAAGCTGCTTCCTGGTAGGTCATGATGGGGAATTCGCCCAGATCCACGCCCAATTGCTGCTGGAACACCTCGGTGATCATGCGCTGGAAGATCGCACGGATTTCTTCTTCGCCCAGGAACGAAGTCTCGCAGTCGATCTGCGTGAACTCGGGCTGGCGGTCGGCGCGCAGGTCTTCGTCGCGGAAGCACTTGGTGATCTGGTAGTAGCGGTCGTAGCCAGCCACCATCAGCATCTGCTTGTAGAGCTGGGGCGACTGGGGCAGTGCGAAGAACTGGCCGTCGTGCACGCGGCTCGGCACCAGGTAGTCGCGCGCGCCTTCGGGCGTGCTCTTGCCCAGCATGGGGGTTTCGATGTCAATGAAGCCTTCCTTGTCCAGGAAGTTGCGCACCTGGATGGCGGTCTTGTAGCGCAGCATCATGTTGCGCTGCATGTGCGGGCGGCGCAGGTCCATCACGCGGTGCGTGAGGCGGGTGGTTTCCGACAGGTTCTCGTCGTCCATCTGGAACGGAGGCGTGACCGAAGGGTTCAGCACCTTCAGCTCGTGGCACAACACTTCGATCTGGCCGCTCTTGAGTTTGTCGTTGGTGGTGCCATCGGGACGGGGGCGCACCAAGCCCACCACCTGCACGCAGAACTCGTTGCGCACGTCTTCGGCGGTCTTGAACATCCCGGCACGGTCGGGGTCGCACACCACCTGCACATAACCTTCGCGGTCGCGCAGGTCGATAAAGATCACGCCGCCATGGTCGCGGCGGCGGTTCACCCAGCCCGAAAGGGTGACGGTTTGGCCCATCAGGGCTTCGGTCACAAGACCGCAATAGTGGGAACGCATGGCCATGGCAAAAACTTCCGGCGCCCGAGGGGCGCGTTAAAAGGGATTCACTTACTGGGGGAAACGAGCGTGGGGTCTGCGGGAGCGACCACGCCCATCGAAACAATGTATTTGAGGGCGGCGTCCACGCTCATCTCCAGCTCGACGCAGTCGCTCTTGCGCACCATCACGAAGTACCCCCCCGTAGGGTTGGGTGTCGTGGGCACGTACACACTCACGAATTCGTCACGCAGGTAGGCGGCCACTTCGCCGTTGGGGGCTCCGGTGACAAAGGCCACCGTCCAGACACCCTCGCGGGGCCACTGCACCAGAACCGCCGTTCGAAAAGCGTTGCCGCTTTCAGAGAACAGCGTGTCGGACACCTGCTTGACGCTGGAATAGATGGAGCGCACCACCGGGATGCGGTGCACCAAGGCATCGCCCCACTGCACCAGCTTGCGGCCCGCAAAATTGCTGGCGACGGCGCCCACCACCAGCAGGATCAGCAAGGTGAGCACCACGCCGAAGCCGGGCACGTGAACACCCAGCAGTTTGTCGGGATGCCATGCAACAGGCAGGATCTGCAGGGTCTGGTCGAGCGTGCTCACAATCCAGTTGAGCACCCATGCCGTGATGACACCGGGAACGATGACCAGAAGACCCGTCAACAGCCATTTGCGCAGGGCAGCCATGCCGGTCCTCAGCTTGAAGAAACAGAGGTAGAACGGCTGCTGGCGCCTGATGCGCTTGGGCTGGCAGCTTCTGTTTTAGGAGCATCGCCTGTACTGGCAGGGGCTGCCGCCTCGGAGGTGCCCCCCGACTTGGCTTCTGTGGCGGGTGCAGAGTTGCTCCCGTTGCCACCACGGAAATCGGTCACATACCAGCCCGAGCCCTTGAGCTGGAAGCCTGCCGCCGTGACCTGCTTGGAGAAGGCCTCGGCGCCGCAGGCGGGGCACACCGTGAGGGGCGCGTCAGAGATTTTTTGCAGCACATCCTTGGCATGGCCGCAGGAGCCGCATTTGTAGGCGTAAATAGGCATGTCAGTGTGTTGAGGGAAAGTGCAAAACCCTCAATTATAGGCGGCATGCCTGCTCCCTCTGCACTACTCCGCGCCGACCAGCTTGTGGTGGGATGCGTGGCTGTTGCGAATGGCTTGTGGCCCGAGCGAGCCGATCAGCATGCCTGCCAGCGCTGCCAGCAAGCCCGCCAGCTGCGCAGGGAACACGGCACCCGCCGGCGTGGCCAGGAACAACATCCAGGTCAGCAGGCCAAGCACGATGGCAAAGATCGCCCCTTGCGTGGTAGCGCGCTTCCAGTACAGACCGAACACCAGCGGCACAAAGGCCCCCACCAGCGGCACCTGGTAGGCGCCCGAAACCAGCTCATAGATGGATGTGCCTTGCATGTAGATGGCATAGGCCAGCACACAGGCACTGAACACCAGGGTGGTGATGCGCATGGTGCGCAGATGCTGCTTGTCCGAGCCATGCGGACGGAACTGGCGCCAGATGTTCTCGGTGAAAGTCACGCTGGGTGCCAGCAGCGTCGCCGACGCGGTGGACTTGAGTGCCGATAGCAGCGCACCAAAAAACAGCACCTGCATCACAAAAGGCATTTTTTCCAGCACCAAGGTGGGCAGCACCTTTTGTGGATCGTCCTTGAGCAGCGCGGCCGTCTCGGTGGGCATGATGATGAGTGCGCTGGCCACCAGGAACATGGGCACGAAAGCAAACAGGATGTAGCAGATGCCACCGATCACGGGGCCCCGCGTGGCCGCCTGGATGTTGTTGGCCGACATCACGCGCTGGAAAACGTCCTGCTGCGGGATGGAGCCAAACATCATGGTCACGCCTGCGGCGATGAAAAACACCACGTCATGGAACTTGGGCTCGGGCAGGAAGCGGAACAGTTCGCGGTTGGAAGCGAATTCGATCACCTTGTCAGCACCGCCGGCCATATTGCCGGCAAACACGGCAATGACGGCCAGGCCCACCACCAGGATGATCATCTGGATGAAGTCTGTGACGGCCACCGACCACATGCCGCCAAACAGCGTGTACGCCAGGATAGAGACCACGCCAATGGTCATGCCCACCGGGATGCTGATCGCCCCCCCGGAGAGCAGGTTGAACACCAGGCCCAGCGCCGTGACCTGGGCCGAGACCCAGCCCAGGTAGCTCAGCATGATGATGAGCGAGCAGACAACCTCCACAGTGCGGCCATAACGCTCGCGGTAGTAGTCGCTGATGGTGAGCAACGTCATGCGATACAGCTTGCCTGCAAAGAACAGGCCCACAAGGATCAGGCAGAAACCCGCGCCAAAGGGGTCTTCGACCACATTGCCCAGCCCGCCCTCGATGAACTTGGCGGGAATGCCCAGCACGGTCTCCGACCCGAACCACGTGGCAAACGTGGTGGTAATGATCATGTACAGCGGCAGGTGGCGCCCGGCAATGGCAAAGTCGGCCGCGTTCTTGACGCGCCGGGCCGCGAGCAGGCCGATGCCGATGGTGATCAGCAGGTAAACGATAACCAGGGTCAGCAGCACAGCGCGCTCCTCTCTCTTTTGTCTCGATCTGTCTATGGTGAAGAAATCCAACCTGCGGCCTCGGGCCCTTCTCAATCAGGGCGCCTGGAACACGCAGGTCGCTAGAAAACCCGGATTCTGATCAGCACTTGAATCAGCAGCAAGCCCAGCACAAACCCGACCCCAGCAAAAATAATGCCTTGCAGCAGCCGGTTGGTGCGTTTCTGGGTCTCCAGCAGCTCTTTCAGCAGCTGCTGCTGGTCTGCCGGGCGCTGCCGCAGTGCGTCATAGACCAGGCGCGGCAGCTCGGGGATCAGCTTGGCGTAGTGAGGCGCCTCGGCGCGCAGCTCGCGCCACAGGCGCTGTGGCCCCATCTGCTCCAGCATCCATTTTTCGAGGAAAGGCTTGGCAGTGCTCCACAGGTCCAGCTCCGGGTCCAGCTCGCGGCCCAGGCCCTCGATGTTGAGCAGGGTTTTTTGCAGCAGCACCAGCTGGGGCTGGATCTCCACATGGAAGCGGCGCGAAGTCTGGAACAGGCGCATCAGCACCATGCCGAGCGAAATTTCCTTCAACGGCCGATCGAAGTACGGTTCGCACACCGCGCGGATGGCCGATTCCAGGTCGTTCACCCGCGTTTCGGGCGGCACCCAGCCGCTTTCGATGTGCAGCTCGGCCACGCGCTTGTAGTCGCGGCGGAAGAAGGCCACAAAGTTCTGCGCCAGGTATTCCTTGTCCACCTCGGTGAGCGTGCCGACAATGCCGAAATCGAGCGAGATGTAGCGCCCAAAGGTCGCCGGGTCCAGGCTGACCTGGATGTTGCCCGGGTGCATGTCGGCATGAAAGAACCCGTCGCGGAACACCTGGGTGAAAAAGATGGTGACGCCGTCGCGCGCCAGCTTGGGGATGTCCACGCCCGCTTCGCGCAGGCGATCGATCTGGCTGATGGGCACACCATTCATGCGCTGCATCACCATCACCTCGGCGTGGCAGAAGTCCCAGAAGATCTCTGGGATCAGCACCAGGTCCAGCCCCTGCATGTTGCGGCGCAGCTGGGCGGCGTTGGCCGCCTCGCGCACCAGATCCAGTTCGTCATGCAGGTAGTTGTCGAATTCGGCCACCACTTCGCGGGGCTTGAGGCGTTTGCCATCGGCCGACAGGCTCTCTACCCAGCCCGCCATCATGCGCATGAGGCTCAGGTCTTTTTCGATCACAGGCAACATGCCAGGGCGCAGCACCTTCACCGCCACTTCGCGCTCCACCCCCTGGCGGTCGCGCAGCGTGGCGAAATGCACCTGGGCAATCGACGCACTGGCCACAGGCGTGCGGTCGAACGAGGTGAACACCTCGTCCACCGGCCTGCGGAAGGCGCGCTCGATGGTGGCCATGGCCACATCGGGGTCAAAAGGCGGGACGCGGTCCTGCAGGCGGGCCAGTTCGTCGGCGATGTCAGCGGGCAGCAGGTCGCGCCGGGTGGACAGCACCTGGCCGAACTTCACAAAGATGGGCCCCAGACGCTCCAACGCCTCGCGCAGGCGCTGGCCACGCGGGGCGTCCAGATTGCGCCCGACCGACAGAATGCGCGAAATCATCCGCAGCCAGGGCTTGTTGAAGCTGTCGAGCACCAGGCCGTCCAGGCCGTACCGGAAAACCACCCAGAGGATGGCCACCCCCCGCAAAAACCGCTTCATGCGCCAGCCTGCGGCGATGAGGGAACGACCGGGGCCAGCGGAGCGGATGGGGTCGAGGGCGCAGCCCCACCGGCAGCCATTCGCGCGCCCACAAACTGGCGCAGGGCCTGCGCGCCACGGCTGGCCACCTGGGCCACGGTGTGGGCGGGTGCATCACCGATCACGCGGGCCAGGTCTTCCTCGACATCCCAGCGCACATGGTCCACCAGCCAGTTGATCTCGGCCGCCAGCTGCACATCGCCTTCGATGCGGATGGCAGGCTTGTCGCCGCGCAATGCGCCCTGGGCCAGGGTGAAGGGGGAGGTTTCGGTGACGTGCAACTGCAGATCCGGCGCCGCCGTCTCAGGGGCCAGGTTGAACAGGCCCGCAGGCGTGATGACCAGCGCCAGCGAATACACCCGCCACTGCACGCGGGCGACGCGGCCCTTTTGCCGCACCAGGCGGTCCATGGCTTCCTGTTCCTGCATCAGCACATGGTTGAGGAACAGCACCAGACGCTGCTGCACCTCATGCACAAGCCATTGCGGGGGTTGCGGACCGGCGGCCACGCGCTCGAAAAGGCCGTCCAGAAAAGAGAAAGGGGACTGTGGTGTTGCCATAGTCCCCGATTATTCCCTGAACTGGAAAGCCCCTTGCACAGGGGCTTGCGTCTTTCTTTACTGGAGCGCCTGCACGCCCGCCACCAGCCAGCCGCTGCTGCCCGCCTTGGGCTTGGTCATGTTCCACACCTCGCGGAACGGGCTCGGGCCGGCCGAGGGTTCCTCGCGGATCATGCCGGAGAACTCGACGCTGGCCATGTAGCCGTCGCCCAGGTCTTCGATGCCCAGCAGCTGCGCCTCGATCATCACCACGTCCGTGTGGTTGGGCTGTGCACCCCGGTGGTCTTCACGCTCGGTCAGCTGCGTGCGGATTTCCTCCAGCATGCCGTCCGTCATCATGGAACGCAGCGTGGAGATGTCCGAACGGTCCCAGGCGGCCTGCAGCGCGACGAAGTTGCGCTTGGCGGCCGACAGGAAACCGTCGGTGTCGAAATCAGCCGGAACGCCCCAGTTCTGCGCGCCCGACAGGCCCGAACCAATCACCACGCCCGAACCACCGCCTTGCGCGGCGCGCGAGGCATCAAACGCCATGCTGCTGCGCTCCCAGGGGCGTGCAGAAGCATCGTTGCCCACGTTGTTGGGGCTGTACTGCGGGGGCACCTGCGCCGCCGCAGGCGTTGCAGCCCCGGCACCAGCGCCTGCCCCCTGGAAGGCAAACGGCGATCCGCCAGCGGCCGCGCCGCCGCCATTGCCCCCACCGCTGCGCGCGCGCATCACCAGCTTGAAGACCACAAACGCGGCCACGGCCAGCAGCACGATCATGAGGATGTTGCCAAAACCTGCGCCCAGGCCCAGCGAGCTGGCCAGCCAGGCCAGACCCAGGCCCGCCGCCAGACCGCCCAGCATGGCGCCCCAGGGCTTCTTGGCCGGTGCCGCAGGCGTAGCTGCGGGCGCAGCCGCCGGCTTGGCCGCTGCAGCACTGTTGACGTTCTGGGCAGGCGCACCCGGCGTGGCAGGCGGCGTTGCCGACTCGCGCTGCGTCACGTTGCTCGACTGCTTGCCCGTCGATTTGCCACCACCCAGCCGCCGGGCATCAGCATCTGCGTGTGCCAACGCCAGCATCGCGACCAACACCACAGACCACAGTTTCATCATGACTTCTCCGTCTCCGTTAATCACCGAGCAACATGCTCAGCACTTGATTCCAACATGCAGGGCCACAATTCCCCCCGTCATGTTGTGATAGTCCACATGCCCAAAGCCATTTTTTTTCATGAGGCTTTTGAGTTCTTCCTGCCCCGGGTGCATGCGGATCGA
The DNA here is from genome assembly GCF_054950075.1 of Acidovorax sp. Q11. Classification (NCBI taxonomy): domain Bacteria; kingdom Pseudomonadati; phylum Pseudomonadota; class Betaproteobacteria; order Burkholderiales; family Comamonadaceae; genus Acidovorax; species Acidovorax sp. Q11. The sequence goes on from NZ_JBUDZG010000024.1 coordinate 24,819, forward strand.
TTCGGCCAGATAGCGATAGCTGGAATCATCACCCGCCACCAGCTTGCCCAGTTGGGGCAGCACCTTGAACGAATACCAGTCGTAAGCTTTCTCCAGCGGCTTGGCCACTTTCGAGAACTCCAGCACCAGCAGCTTGCCGCCGGGCTTGAGCACACGGCACATCTCGGCAATCGCCTGGTCCTTGTGCGTCATGTTGCGCAGGCCAAACGCCACGCTCACCACGTCGAAATGCGCGTCGGGGAACGGCAGTTTCTCGGCATCACACACCAGGGTGGGCAGCACCACACCGGCGTCGATCAGGCGATCACGCCCCACGCGCAGCATGGCTTCATTGATGTCGGTGTGCACCACCCGGCCCGTGGCCCCCACCTTCTTGGCAAATGCCAGCGACAGGTCGCCCGTGCCTCCGGCAATGTCCAGCACCTGGCTGCCTTCGCGCAGGTTGGCCACCATCACGGTGTAGGCCTTCCAGGCACGGTGCAGCCCCGCCGACATGAGATCGTTCATCACGTCGTATTTGGAGGCCACCGAGTCGAACACGCCGCGCACGTGGCGGGCCTTGTCCTGCTCGTCCACCGACTGAAAACCAAAGTGGGTCGTGCTCATAAGTTTCATGCTAGGCGCGCAAGCGCCAGAGGTACAGCGACAACCCCGCACTGAAATGGGGCTTGTGTCGCAATTTGGACAACGCCATTCAAAGAAAAACAGCTGCCACCGCGCGTCCACATTGGCTTAACAGCTCTTCTTTCAATAGCACACTGATCAACAAGGGCTTCGGTGGCAGCGCTCAGTGGCTGCCGCAAGCATGGCCGCCTGCACCACCTTTGGGCGCCATGGGGGTGTCGCGGTCCACACCGGCAGCCGCCAGGCGCTCGGTGTACTCGGCCCACAGGGCCTCCTGTTTCTGCCCCAGTTCGTAGAGGTAGTCCCAGCTGAAGATGCCGCTGTCATGTCCGTCAGAAAACGTGGGCTTGACTGCGTAGTTGCCCACGGGTTCCAGGTTCACCAGCGCCACATCGCGCTTGCCGGTCTGCAACACCTCTTGCCCTGGGCCGTGGCCCTGCACCTCGGCCGAAGGCGAATACACGCGCATCAGCTCGAACGGAATGCGGAAGGTGGCGCCGTCGGAAAACCCGACCTCCAGCACCCGCGAGGCCTCGTGCACCGTGAGTGCTTGCGGCGTGGGCGCGCCTGCTTTCAAACCTGCCATGGGACTCCCCTGATAAGAGAAAACTGTGTTGTGGATTGTGGGCGCCCGCAGCGATGCCTTCTGCCGACAAGGTCAAACGGGGCCCGCCTCCATCAAGGCGATGCAAGCGAGGCCAGCTGGCGCACCAGGGCAGCCTCCACCTGCGGGAGCAGGACCCGCACAGCATCCTCCCGCGCGGCCGGGCTGGGCCGCTGGGCCGCCGCCCACACGGGCGAAGGGAAATGGCTGTCCCAGTCAAACCGGGCAATCACATGCCAGTGCAGGTGGGGCACCATGTTGCCCAGCGCGGCGATGTTGACCTTGGTGGGCGCAAGGTGCTGGCGCAGGGCCTGCTCCACCAGGGCCACCGCCTCCATGCAGTGCGCGCGCTCGGCGGCCGACAGGTCCGAGAACTCGGCCACATGCGCGCTCCACACCACACGGTAGAAGGCCGGAAAGCCCGCCTCCTGGGCGCGGATGACGCGCAGGTGCGCACCGCGCCAGAGGAGCGCACCGCCATCTTCAGCGCACAGGGGGCACGCCACTTCCGCCATCAGACCAAGACCCGCTCGATGCCGCCGCCGTTGGCGCGCTCGACATATTCGGGCATCCAGTTCTCGCCCAGAATCTCGCGCGCCATCTCGACCACGATGTAGTCGGCTTCGAGCAAACCGTTCTGCAGGTCGTCCTGGTAGCGGTTCAGACCCTGCAGGCAGCTGGGGCAGCTGGTGAGGATCTTCACGTTGTCCTTGGCCGCCACGGCACCGCTTTCGCGCAGCTTGGCTTCGCCCTTGCGGATTTCCTCTTCCTTGCGGAAGCGCACCTGGGTGGACACATCGGGCCGGGTCACGCCCAACGTGCCCGATTCGCCGCAGCAGCGCTCGCTCTTCAAGACCTGCTCGCCCACCAGCGCCTTCACGGTCTTGACCGAGTCCTGCAGCTTCATGGGGTTGTGGCAGGGCTCGTGGTACAGGTAGGCACCCTTGCCCTGCAAGGTGATGCCCTTCTCCAGCAAATACTCGTGGATGTCGATGATGCGGCTGCCCGGGAAGATCTTGCCGAATTCATAGCCCTGCAACTGGTCGTAGCAAGTGCCGCAGCTCACCACCACGGTCTTGATGTCCAGGTAATTGAGCGTGTTGGCCACGCGGTGGAAGAGCACGCGGTTGTCCGTGATCATCTTCTCGGCCTTGTCGAACTGGCCCGAGCCCCGCTGGGGGTAGCCGCAGCACAGGTAGCCCGGCGGCAGCACCGTCTGCACACCCGCATGCCAGAGCATGGCCTGGGTCGCCAGACCGACCTGGCTGAACAGGCGCTCCGAACCACAGCCCGGGAAGTAGAACACCGCCTCCGTCTCGGCCGTGGTGGTGGCCGGGTTGCGGATGATGGGCACGTAGTCCTTGTTCTCGATGTCGAGCAGCGCACGCGCCGTCTTCTTGGGCAGGCCGCCGGGCAGCTTCTTGTTGATGAAGTGGATCACCTGCTCCTTGACCGGCGCTGTGCCCACCGTCGCCGGCGGCTTGGCCGTCTGCTTGCGGGCCACCTTGCGCAGCAGGTCCACCGCCATGCGCTGGGCCTTGAAGCCCACATCCACCATGGCCGAGCGCATGAACTTGATGGTGTCCGGATTGGTGGCGTTGAGCATGGTCATCGCCAGTGCATTGCCCGGGCGGAAGCTCTTCTTGCCCATCTTGCGCAACAGGTTGCGCATGTTCATGGTGACGTCGCCGAAGTCGATCTTCACCGGGCAGGGGCTTTCGCACTTGTGGCACACCGTGCAGTGGTCGGCCACGTCTTCAAACTCCTGCCAGTGCTTGATGCTCACGCCCCGGCGGGTCTGCTCTTCGTACAGGAAGGCTTCGACCAGCAGCGAGGTGGCCAGGATCTTGTTGCGCGGGCTGTACAGCAGGTTGGCGCGTGGCACATGCGTGGAGCACACAGGCTTGCACTTGCCGCAGCGCAGGCAGTCCTTCACGCTGTCGGCAATCGCACCAATATCGCTCTGCTGCATGATCAGCGACTCATGCCCCATCAGGCCGAAGCTGGGCGTGTAGGCGTTGGTCAGATCGGCGTGCATCACGCCAGAATTTGAAGAAAAGTTAGCCTCTACCGCGCGCCCATCATGGCCTGATAGCTCCTGATTTCGGAGCAATTTACCCTTGTTGAAGCGACCTTCCGGGTCCACCTTCTGCTTGTACTGCGCAAACGGGCGCAGTTCGTCGTCAGTCAAAAACTCCAGCTTGGTGATGCCGATGCCGTGTTCGCCCGAGATCACGCCATCCAGGCTGCGCGCCAGCACCATGATGCGTTCCACCGCCTCGTGCGCGGTCTGCAGCATCTCGTAGTCATCGCTGTTGACAGGGATGTTGGTATGCACGTTACCGTCGCCCGCGTGCATGTGCAGGGCCACCCACACGCGGCCCTTGAGCACGCGCTTGTGGATGGCTGTGGCTTCTTCCAGGATGGGCTGAAACGCCGCGCCCGAGAAGATGTTTTGCAGCGGCGCACGCAGCTGCGTCTTCCAGCTGGCACGCAGGGTGTGGTCTTGCAGGTCGGGGAACAAGGTCTCCACGTTCTGCAGCCAGCCGGCCCACAGGGCCCGCACCTCGCCCACCAGCGCAATGGCCTGACCGACACGGTCTTCCAGCAGTTCGGCCGACGGGATTTCATTCGCGTCGTCCTGCTTGCCCAGCGGCAGGTTGCCGCGCTCGAAGAACTCGGTGAGCGCGTCGCACAGCTTGAGCTTGTTGCGCAGGGAGAGCTCGATGTTGATGCGCTCGATACCGTCGGTGTATTCGGCCATGCGCGGCAGCGGGATCACCACGTCTTCGTTGATCTTGAAGGCGTTGGTGTGGCGGCTGATGGCGGCCGTGCGCTTGCGGTCCAGCCAGAATTTCTTGCGCGCCTCGGCGCTGATGGCAATGAAGCCCTCGCCGCTGCGCGAGTTGGCAATGCGGACCACTTCGCTGGTCACACGCGCCACTTCGTCGGCGTTGTCGCCCGCGATGTCGCCGATCAGCACCATCTTGGGCAGCCCACCGTTGCCCTTCTTGCTCTTGGTGGCGTAACCCACGGCCTTCAGGTAGCGGTCGTCCAGATGCTCCAGCCCCGCCAGCAGCACGCCACTGCGCTTTTGCTCGGCGAACATGTAGTCCTTGATCTCGACGATGCTCGGGACCGCGTCCTTGGCATTGCCGAAGAACTCCATGCACACGGTGCGCGTGTGCTCGGGCATGCGGTGCACCACCCAGCGTGCGCTGGTGATCAGGCCGTCGCAGCCTTCCTTCTGGATGCCGGGCAGACCCGAGAGGAACTTGTCCGTCACATCCTTGCCCAGGCCTTCCTTGCGGAAGGTCTTGCCCGGGATCGCCAGGGTCTCGGTGCGCACGGGCGTCTTGCCATCGGCCTCGAAATACTGCAGCTCGAAGGTGGCGGTCTCCACGTCATGGATCTTGCCCATGTTGTGGTCCAGGCGGGTCACTTCGAGCCACTGGGCATCGGGCGTGACCATGCGCCAGCTGGCCAGGTTGTCGAGCGCCGTGCCCCAGAGCACTGCCTTCTTTCCGCCCGCGTTCATGGCGATGTTGCCGCCGATGCAACTGGCCTCGGCACTGGTCGGGTCCACGGCAAACACAAAGCCCGCGCGCTCAGCCGCGTCGGCCACGCGCTGGGTGACCACGCCCGCCTCGGTCCACACGGTGCCCACCTCGCTGTCCATGCCCGGCAGGCGGCGCATCTCCACCTCGGTCATGGCTTCGAGCTTTTCGGTGTTGATGACCACGCTCTTCCACGTCAGCGGAATCGCGCCGCCGGTATAGCCGGTGCCGCCCCCACGCGGGATGATGGTCAGGCCCAGCTCGATACAGCCCTTGACCAGGCCGGCCATCTCGGCCTCGGTGTCGGGGGTGAGCACCACAAACGGGTACTCCACGCGCCAGTCGGTCGCATCGGTCACATGGGACACGCGCGAGAGGCCGTCGAACTTGATGTTGTCCTTGGCCGTGAGGCGGCCCAGCGTGCGCTGGATCTGGCGGCGCAGCTGCGCGGCCTGCTCGAAGGTGGCGTTGAATTCAGTGACGGCGCGGCGTGCGGCCACGACCAGCTCGCCCACCAGGCGGTCGCGCCCGGCATCGTCGGCGGGGGTGCGGCGCTTGTCGACTTCGCCCAGGCGGTGCTGCAAGGCATCCACCAGCAGCTTGCGGCGGGCCGGGTTGTCCAACAGGTCGTCCTGCAGGTAGGGGTTGCGCTGCACGACCCAGATGTCGCCCAGCACTTCATAGAGCATGCGGGCCGAGCGGCCCGTGCGGCGCTCCTTGCGCAGTTGGTCCAACACGTCCCAGGAGGCGGAGCCCAGCAGGCGGATCACGATCTCCCGGTCGGAGAACGAGGTGTAGTTATAGGGAATTTCACGCAGTCGGGCAGGCTCGGCGGCTTGCGTCTGCAAGGCCGCCAGCGCGATCGGTACATTCATGGGGGTCTACCTGGGGTGGGGGCGCGATTTTAAGCCACCGGCCTCCGCCGTGCCGGGCAGGGGGAGGCCGCGCAACGCCAAACGGCCGGGCAATGCCCGGCGTCAGCGTCAGAACAGCACGCGGCTGCGCAAGGTTCCGCCCACCTGGGCCAGCTTGTCCAGCGCCAGATCGGACGAGGCGGCATCAATGTCGATCACCACATAGCCAATCTTCTCGTTGGTCTGCAGGTACTGGGCCGAAACGTTGATCTGGTTGTCCGAAAAAATGCGGTTGATCTCGGACAGCACGCCCGGCACGTTGCGGTGGATGTGCAGCAGGCGGTGCTTGCCGGGGTGGGCGGGCAGCGCCACCTCCGGGAAGTTGACGGACGAGGTGCTGGTGCCGTTGTCGCTGTACTTCACCAGCTTTTCAGCCACTTCCAGGCCAATGTTGGCCTGCGCCTCCATGGTGGAGCCGCCGATGTGCGGGGTCAGGATCACGTTGTCCAGCCCGCGCAGGGGCGACACAAACTCGTCCTTGTTGGTGCGTGGCTCCACGGGGAACACGTCGATGGCGGCGCCGAGCAGTTTTTTGGCCTTGAGCGCCCCGGCCAGCGCTTCGATATCCACCACCGTGCCGCGCGCGGCGTTGATGAGGATGCCGCCGGGTTTCATGGCGGCGATCTCGGCCGCGCCGATCATGCCTTCAGTGGACGGCAGCTCGGGCACATGCAGGCTCACGATGTCGCTCTGGCCCAGCAGGTCGTGCAGGTGCTGCACCTGGCGGGCGTTGCCCAGCGGCAGCTTGTTGACCACATCAAAGAATGCCACCTGCATGCCCAGCGCCTCGGCCAGCACCGACAGCTGCGTGCCGATGGAGCCATAACCCACGATGCCCAGCGTCTTGCCACGGATCTCGTAGGCGTTGTCAGCACTCTTGAGCCAGCCGCCCCGGTGCGCCACGGCGTTTTTCTCGGGCACGCCGCGCAGCAGCAGGATGGCCTCGGCCAGCACCAGCTCGGCCACGGAGCGGGTGTTGGAGTACGGCGCGTTGAAGACGGCGATGCCACGCTCGCGCGCCGCGTTCAGGTCCACCTGGTTGGTGCCAATACAAAAACAGCCCACAGCCACCAGCTTGTGCGCCTGGGCAAACACCTCTTCGGTGAGCTGGGTGCGCGAGCGAATGCCCACGAAGTGCACGTCGGCGATCTTGCGCTTGAGTTCCTCGTCCGGCAGCGCACCAGGCACCGTCTCAATCTGGGTGTAGCCCGCCGCACGGATCACATCCACCGCAGAGGAATGGATGCCCTCCAGCAACAAAAATTTGATCTTGTTCTTGTCGAGCGAATTGAGGGCCATGGCAATAAGAATGAAGGAGAGAGAGGAAAGAATCCGGCGCGCTGCGGCGCGAACGAACCGGCACAACGGGAACCCGCGAAAAGTCACCAGCATGGTGCATTGCACAAAACCTTGCAAGCCTCGGCAAATGCGCGACACCTTGTCACAAAAGAGTCACAATCTCTCCCCTTGCGGGGCCCCCAAGGGGTTTCCCCGGTTGTTGCAAGCGCTAGCGGTATGCGACAACGACATATCAATGTCACATCGGCTGCATAGCATCCAGCCTTTGTGCTTTTCGTCATCCTCGGAGGAAATATTCATGCAAACGAAGCATCTGGCTGTCTGCGCTGCCATTGCCCTGTCGGTCTGCGCGCCTGTGCAAGCCCAGACACAGCCAGTCGAGATTCAGTGGTGGCATTCGATGAGCGCAGCGCTTGGCGAGTGGGTCAACGACCTGGCCAAGCAGTACAACGCCAGCCAGACCAAGTACAAGGTCGTGCCCACCTACAAGGGCACGTATGACGAATCCATGACAGGCGCCATCGCCGCCTTCCGTGCGGGCAACGCGCCCCACATCCTGCAAGTGTTCGAAGTGGGCACTGCCACCATGATGGCCAGCAAGGGCGCCATCGTGCCTGCCGCCAAAGTGCTGAACGACGGCGGCTTCAAGTTCGAGCCCACCCAGTACGTGTCGGCCGTGGCCGGTTACTACACCGCCCCCAACGGCCAGATGCTGAGCTACCCGCTCAACAGCTCCACCACGGTGTTCTATTACAACAAGGACGCGTTCAAGAAGGCCGGCCTGGACGCCGACAAGCCGCCCAAGACCTGGCCCGAAGTGTTTGCCGCCGCGTCCAAGCTCAAGGCCAGCGGCCACAGCTGCCCCTTCACCACCAGCTGGATCAGCTGGACGCAACTGGAAAGCTTCTCGCTGTGGCACAACACGCTGTTCGCGTCCAAGAACAACGGTTTTGACGGCAACGACGCCGAGCTGCAGGTCAACTCGCCGCTGCACGTGCGCCACTTCGAAAACCTAGCCAAGGCCTCCAAGGACGGCAGCTTCGTCTACAAGGGCCGTGGCAACGTGCCGGATGCATCCTTCCCATCGGGCGAGTGCGCGATGATAACGGGCTCCTCGGGACTGTACGCCCGCGTGGCCAGGGAAGCCAAGTTCGCCTATGGCATCTCCACCCTGCCCTACTACGCCGACGTGAAGGGCGCGCCCCAGAACACCGCCATCGGCGGCGCCAGCCTGTGGGTGATGTCTGGCAAGAAAGCCGACGAGTACAAGGGCGTGGCCGACTTCCTGAACTTCCTGAACGACACCAAGGTGCAGGCCGCCAGCCACCAGCGCACGGGCTACCTGCCTGTGACCATGGGCGCCTACCAGCTGACCGAGGCATCGGGCTTCTACACCAAGAACCCCGGCACCGACGTGGCCGTGACGCAGATGATCAAGAAAGCGACCGAAAAGTCGCGCGGCATCCGCCTGGGCAATTTCGTGCAGATCCGCTCCATCATCGACGAGGAAACCGAGCAGATCTGGTCGGGCAAGAAGTCGCCCAAGGAAGCCCTGGACACCGCCGTGACACGCGGCAACGAGCAACTGGCCCGTTTCGCACGCGCCAACAAGTAAGCGCTGCCTAGCGCCTGATGATGTTGCCTGGCCGCCCCGCCCGGTGGCATCGAAAGCCCGCCGCCCCGTCAACCACCATGGTTCACGGGGCGGCGGGGTTTTCTTTTTGAGAGTTCCGACATGGAAAAACGCGTACTTTTTCGCTCTGCGTGGCTGCCCTGGGTGCTTCTGGCCCCCCAGCTGGTCATCATCAGCGTCTTCTTTTTCTGGCCTGCGGGCCAGGCCCTGGTGCAATCCTTCCAGATGCAGGACAGCTTCGGCATGTCCACCGAATGGGTGGGGCTGGACAACTTCAAGCACCTGTTCGAAGACCCTGGCTACCTCGCCTCGTTCAAGACAACAGCCTTCTTCTCGATCCTGGTGGCGGCGGTGGGCATCAGCCTGTCGCTGATTCTGGCGATTTTTGCCGACCGCATCATCAAGGGCGCCATGGTCTACAAGACCGCACTGCTGCTGCCCTACGCCGTGGCACCTGCCGTGGCGGGCGTGCTCTGGATGTTCATGTTCTCGCCCTCGCTGGGCGTGGTGGCCTACATGCTGCGCCAGTCGGGCTTTGACTGGAACCACATGCTCAACTCCGACCACGCGATGGGGCTGATCGTGATTGCGGCCGTATGGAAGCAGATTTCCTACAACTTCCTGTTCTTCCTGGCAGGCCTGCAATCCATCCCCAAGTCGCTGATCGAGGCGGCAGCGATTGACGGTGCGGGCCCCTGGCGCCGGTTCTGGAGCATCCAGTTCCCGCTGCTCTCGCCCACCACCTTCTTCCTCTTGGTGATCAACGTGGTGTATGCCTTCTTCGACACCTTCGCGATCGTGGACGCCACCACGCAGGGCGGCCCGGGGCGCGACACCGCCATCCTGGTCTACAAGGTTTACCACGACGGCTTCAAGGCCATGGACATGGGCGGATCGGCCGCGCAATCGGTGGTGCTGATGGCCATCGTGGTCGTGCTCACCGTCATCCAATTCCGCTACGTCGAGAAGAAAGTGCAGTACTGATATGAAGCACCCCCTGAGTCGCTTCGCGCCTTCCCCCTCCAGGGGGACGCCGCCCTCACGGCGGGGCGGCCCTTGCTCGGCGGCCCTCGCATGCGGCGCGCCATTCATTGGCGCAGTGAGCCATGCTTCGATCCTGAAAGATTCCAATGGTTGAACGTAGTCCTTATCTCACCGCGTTCTCGCACCTCATCATGGTGCTGGGCGTGATCATCGTCGGCTTCCCGCTGTACCTGGCCTTTGTGGCCTCCACCCACACGGCGCAGGACATCGTGCAGGTGCCCATGCCCATGGTGCCCGGCGGCAACTTCTGGCAGACCTACCACGACACGCTGTTTGGCGGCGGCTCGGGCGCGGGCTCCACCGCCCCCGTGGCGCGCATGATGTGGGTGAGTTTTGTCACCGCCATCGTCATCACCGTGGGCAAGATCGCGATCTCGCTGCTGTCGGCGTTTGCCATCGTGTACTTCCGCTTCCCCTTCAAGGGCATCTGCTTCTGGCTGATCTTCATCACGCTGATGCTGCCCGTGGAAGTGCGCATCGGCCCCACCTACGAGGTCGTCTCCAACCTGGGCATGCTCAACAGCTACGCGGGCCTCACGGTGCCGCTGATCGCCTCGGCCACGGCCACCTTCCTGTTCCGCCAGTTCTTCCTCACCGTGCCGGACGAGCTGGTCGAAGCCGCGCGTGTGGACGGCGCAGGCCCCATGCGCTTCTTCAAGGACATCCTGGTGCCGCTGTCGCGCACCTCGATTGCCGCGCTGTTCGTGATCCAGTTCATCTACGGCTGGAACCAGTACCTGTGGCCGCTGCTCGTGACCACGTCCGAAGACATGTACCCCGTGGTGATCGGCATCAAACGCATGATTGCCGGTGGCGACGCAGGCAACGAGTGGAACATCGTGATGGCCACGGCCCTTCTTGCCATGCTGCCCCCGGCCTTTGTGGTCGTGGTCATGCAGCGCTGGTTCGTCAAGGGCCTGGTGGACACGGAAAAGTAACAAAAATACAAGCCAAAAGAGCCCCTACCGCCCTACCACACTGCGTTAGCAGCTACCAATTTAATAGCAAAATGGCATCTCTCTCTCTTCGCAACATCATCAAGCGCTACGGGCACGGCCCCAAGGCCAACCAGGTCATCCATGGCGTGAACGCCGAGATCAAGGACGGTGAATTCGTCGTGATCGTGGGCCCCTCGGGCTGCGGCAAATCCACGCTGCTGCGCATGGTCGCAGGGCTGGAGGAAATCTCCGGCGGCGAGCTACGCATTGGCGACCGCGTGGTGAACGACCTGGAACCTGCCCAGCGCGACATCGCGATGGTGTTCCAGAACTACGCGCTCTACCCCCACATGACGAACTTCGAGAACATGGCCTACGGCCTGAAGATCGCCAAGGTGCCCAAGGACGAGATCAAGGCGCGCGTGGACAAGGCCGCCAAGATCCTCGAACTGGGCCACCTGCTCGAGCGCAAGCCGCGCGAGCTGTCCGGCGGCCAGCGCCAGCGCGTGGCCATGGGCCGCGCCATCGTGCGCCAGCCGCAGGTGTTCCTGTTTGACGAGCCGCTGTCCAACCTGGACGCCAAGCTGCGCGCCCAGACCCGCCTCGAAATCCAGAAGCTGCACCGCGAGCTGGGCATCACCAGCCTGTTCGTGACCCACGACCAGGTCGAAGCCATGACGCTGGCACAGCGCATGATCGTGATGAACGCGGGCAACATGGAGCAGTTCGGCACGCCCGAAGAGGTCTACCACACGCCCGCCACCACCTTCGTGGCCAGCTTCATCGGCTCGCCGCCGATGAACCTGCTCAAGCACGCGCCGGGCGGCAAGCCCGGCACCATCCTGGGCATTCGCCCTGAGCACATGGACATCGGCAACGACGGCTGGGAAGTGCGCGTAGACACCATTGAGCTGCTCGGTGCCGAACGCCTGGTGTACGCCACCATGGGCGAAGACACGCTGATCGTGCGCATTGACGAGGGGCGCCCATCGCCCAAGGCGGGCGACACGATCCGCGTGGCGCCACGCGAAGACCGCCTGCACACTTTTGATGCGGTCACCGGCCTGCGGCGATAACCAACGTCAAGACACCTGGGGCTGCTGCTGTGCTGCATTCCGCAACTGAATGCGCAGCAGCACGGCAGCCAAGGCGGCGCTGGCCACAGCGGCTACGCCCAGGCTGGCATAGACCCCTGCCAAGCCCCACACGGCAGGCAGCACCAGCAAGCAGGGCACCAGCATGTACCCCTGCGGTGCCAGGGCCAGCCATGCCGCCTGGCGAGCCCGCCCGGCAGCCTGCAGCGACACGACCGCCACCATGTACAAACCAAAGGTGGCAAAGCAGGCATGGACGATTCGACACGCCACTACGGCCTGCGCCTGCACGGCCGGGTCGTCCGTGAACCAAGTCACCACCGACGGGGCCAGCACGATCATGCCCAGCGCATACAGCACGGCAAAGCCTCCGGCGATCCACAACATGAGCCACACGGCGCGCGCATAGCGCTGCGATTGCCCGGCCCCCCAGGCAAAGCCCAGCAAGGCCTGCGCGCCCAAGCAAAAACCCACCAAAGGCAGTACCCCGCCAGCCTGCAAGCGCAAGGCAATGGCCACTGCGGCCACCGCAGTCTCGCCAAAGGCGCTGGCACTGCGATACACCAGCGCATACGCCAGGGCTGCCAACCCCGTGGCAGCCGCTGCACCAGCCCCCACAGAGGCCACGCTGCGCAGGGCCTCTGCGTCCCAGCGCACCTGGCTGGGTGCCACCCGCACACGCCCCCACCGCCGATAAAAATACACACCATACGCCGCCAGCGCTGCCAGACAAGACACCGACGTGGCGTACGCTGCCCCGACCACACCGCCGTCCAGATAGAAGATGAAGATCGGGTCCAGGATCACATTCAAAGCAAACGAGCCAATCAGCGTCCACATGCTGAAGCGCGCATTGCCCTCTGCAATCGCCACAAAGTCGCACAACATTTGCAACAGCATGAATGGCACCGTCCAGACAAACACCGTGGCATAAGCCACTGCCACATTCATGTCCTGCGGTTGCGCCCCCATCCATTGCAGCAACGGTGCGAGGAATGGGGTGACCAGCAACGCCAGCAACCCACCCAAGGCAGCCACCAGCAATACCATGGTCGAGGCGATGCCACTGGCACGATCGGCCTGTTCGGCACCCAGGTAACGGGCTATGGCGCTGGCAGCACCCACACCAAACCCCTCGCCCACGGCGGAAAACACCATCACCAGCGGAAAGCACAAGGCCACAGCCGCCAGCGCATGGGTGCCTAGCTGCCCCACAAAAAATGCGTTGACAAGCTGATGCCCTGCATTGGCCGACAGCCCGATCACCGAAGGAATGGCCAACGACCAGATCAGACGCTGAAGGTGGGGTGACTGCATGTCCGGCAGTCGCCCCCTCAACCACTGCGCCAAAGCGCCAGACGGCGGGGCATCGGATGACGGCGCCAAGCTCTGCGCACTCACAGTGCCACCTCTTCGTCGGCCTGCGCGCAGCGTGTTGCCTTAGTGGACAGCTGCGAAGCCAGAGACCGGGCAATTTCTCCGGCGCGCACCGCCATCACAGAAAGCAGGGTGTCCGACAGCCCGTGGGTGGCCTCTGAAAAGCCCTGCGCATAAATGGGCGCTCGCACATGGGCAGGCAGTTGCAGGCGATAGTCACGCCCGACTTGCCAACTACCGCGCGCAGCCTCAGGCAGTGAGGCGAGCAGGGACTGGCTGGCATCGCGCTGGTACCCGGTGGCCAGAACCACGGCCTGATAGGGGCGAGAGGATGCTCCACTCACCGAAGGCTGCCCATGCCCACCCGCCACGGTCTGCAAGTCCAAATACACCCCATCAGCGGCCCCGTGGACTGCCTGCACCGCACAGCCTGGCAAAACACGGCACTGGTCAATGCCACTGACGCGCTGCGCGTATTGCATGGCACTGATGCGCTCAATCAAGTCGCGGTCCACCACTGCATAGTTCGTGTTGCGAAACTCGGCCAGCAAATTCGCCCGCACCGCAGCAGGCTGGGCGTGGAAGAAGTTCACGTAGTCCGGCGCAAAGATGTGATTGATGGACGGCGCATCTTCTGCGGGCTTGAGCGCATTGCCCCGGAAGATCAGGTCGATCTGGGCATGTGGATAGCGCTGCGAAAGGTCCAAAAACACCTCCGCTGCGCTTTGCCCGCCCCCCACCACGGCCACCCGATCTGGTGGGCATTGCGACCAGCCCTGCGTCTGAAGCTGCTCCAGATAACGCCCGGTGTGAAACACCCGCGGATCGCTCAGCGCATGGAAGGGTACTGGAATGTAAGGGGCGCCCCCGGGCGCAATCACCAACGACCGGCAGCGGCGCGTGTGTTCACGCCCGCGCGCGTCGTGCGAATGCACCTGCAAGGCCACCACGTCGCCGCGCTCGTATTCCGGGGTCACCTGCGAGACGGTTTCGCCATACCGACAGTCCGCACTGAAATGCCCAGCCACCCAACGCAGGTAGTCATTGAACTCAATGCGGCTGGGAAACAGCGTCTTTTGGTCAATGAAGGCTTCCAGGCGATCGCTCTGCCGCAAGTAGTTCACAAAAGAATAGACGCTGGTGGGATTGCGCAGCGACACCAGATCCTTGAGAAAGGCGATCTGCATATCAGTGCCGGGCAACAGCATGTGCCCATGCCAGGCAAACTGCTTTTGCTTTTCCACAAAACAGCGCGACCACCGCGGCCCGCCCGAGGCCGCCAGTTCGTCCATCGCAATCGCCAAAGAAATATTGGAAGGGCCAAAGCCCACGCCCATCACGTCATACGTTGGTACAGGTGCCAGCATGTTGCAGTCTTTCTTCAGAGTTCAAGGGATTCAGGACGTTTGCGCTGTAGACGTTTGCGCTGTGGATGCTGGCGACTGAGCGCCGGATGCCGGACGCCACAGTCGGTTAGCGAAGTACTTCTCTCGCAGCAGCATCACCAACGTGGCCCGCTTGTGTGCAAAGTCAAAGTCTTTGATCGACGCAAACCCAGAGCGCTCCAGGTTGCGCACCTGGCGCACATGGCTGGCCGCGGGCTCGCCCACGATGCGCTGCGTGCGGGGCTCGTCCAGAAACAGGTAGTGCATCAACGACGGAAGCCAGGCACTGATCCATGCTCCGCCGGAATACGCCAGCTCCCCCACCAACACATGCCAGCCCCGGTCATAGTCGTTCGCGTCGTAGTAGGGCCCCAGCCGGTTCTCTTTGGCCCAATAGATTTCCATGTACCCAAAGGGCTGGCGGTCAAATTCGGCAATCAGCGGCACCATGTGGGGATCGTCCAGGCGTGCTTGCAGGTAATTGCGGTGGTACGCCAGGTCTCCCTCTTCCTGAAAGAACGGGGCCACATGCGGCGCATTCATCCAGCGGTGCAAGCGCTCCAGGTCTTGCGCCACATTGGCCGCCCGAAAGGCCACCGACTGCCCCAGCCAGGGAATGAACCGCTCGTACACATAGCCATCCACTTTGGCGGGCCGCAAGGGATGCCAGTTCGCACCCGTGCGGACGTGGTGCTGCGGGTAAGGGAATGCGGCTCGCTGCGTGGGCAGCCACAAATCGGGCAACTGCCAGAGCATGCTGACTTGCGCAAACCACTGCGCACCTTGCGCCCTCACAATGCCCCGCTGTTGCAACCAGGGCAACTGCGCAGGCCAATCGTCGGCCAGAAGCTCCAGCTGCACCAGATCGGGATGGGCCAAGCAAAGGGCCTCCAATGCCGCCAGCAGCGGCGCCACCGCAGCGCTCTGCTCTGTGTCCGCCCCGCCGCAGCTCCACTTCTCCAGCACCTGCAGCCGGGCCTGTTGCGCTTCGTGCGCAGACATGTGCACCTGCATGCGCAGCACCTCGACGCCATCGCGCAAAACACGCAACTCGCGCAACTCACGCTCGTGGTCCGGTTCGCAGGGATACTGCACTTGCAGGGGCTGCATGCCCAGGGTAGCGGTGGAATAGCCCAAGAATGGGGCCAAATGGGTTGTCAGGTTTTTCATGTGCATCACCATTGATAACGGGTTGTCAGCAACACTTGACGGCGGGCGCCGTAGTTGCACGAACCATCGCTGGAGCAGTTGCCCAGATAGGCCTTGTCCGTGAGGTTGTTGAGGTTCAGGGCCACATCCCACCCCCCTTGCCGATACCCCACCAGGGCGTCCAGCAAAGTCACGCCCGGCGTCACCACCGTGTTGGCGTCATCGCCAAAGCTGCTTCCCACGCGACGCACCCCCATGCCCGCGCGCCAACCGGCACCCAAAGTGCGCTCAAGCCATGCCGACGCGGTGTCACGCGCCACCAGGGCCGGGCGATTGCCGACGTTGCCATCGTTATTGCGGGTAATGCGCGCATTCAGATGCGTGTAGGCCCCGCGCACATGCCAGACGCGCGCCAGCACGGTGTCGGCCTCCAGCTCCAGCCCCCGCACCTGCACTTCGCCGCGCTGAATCTGCCCCCCGGTCGCCAGGTGGTCTGGGTCGGCCGTCAGCACATTGCGTTTGGTCAGATCAAACAATGCCGCTGTCACCCAGGTCTGCTGGCCAGCGGGGGCCCATTTCACGCCCACCTCTGACTGGCGGCCGCGCTCTGGCACAAAGTTTTGCCCCAACGCGGTCTGCCCGACCACGGGCTTGAACGAAGTGGCCACGCTGGCGTAGGGCGTCCACCCCTGCAGGCCCAGCCAGCTCAATCCCACACGCCCCGAGGTGGCGCCATCCTCCTGGCGGGTGCTGGTCAAGGCCAAGCGGTTGTTCACCAGGTTGGTGCCGCGGTCGTGGCGCGCGCCCAGCGTCAGCAGGTAGCGAGAGTCCCACTTGATCTGGTCCTGCACATACAAGCCCGTCTGCGTGAGGGTGCTGCGCGCATCTTCATACACTGGCGCCGCGCTCAACGACTGGCCATACACGGGCGCAATCGCATCCAGCGACGGGGCCGTGCCGTACGACTTCTGCCCGTCAAGCCGCACCCGGGTGTAATCCAGGCCCACCAGCAATGTGTTTTCCGCCTGGCCCCAGCGCGCGGCCCATTCCAGGTTCTGGTCTGCCGTGAGTACCGTGGCCTTTTGCTGCACGGCAAAGTCTGCGCGGTCAATGGTGCGCAGGTCATCGCGCAAGCCTGTCATGTACAGGCTGCGGTAGTCCACCTTGGAGGTCGCGTACCGAACCGCCTGCCGGGCACGCAGCGCATCACTGAAGCGCTTGTCCAAAAGGTAGCCCACACTGCGCTGCTCGGAATCAAAATGGTCTACGCCCGGCTCGCCCGTATAACGGTTGCTCGGTATGCGCCCATAGGGCCCCGACTGCAAGGTCCCCACAGCGGGCAGGTACATGTTCGGGGGTACGCTGTCGTTTTGCAGGTAGGCCAGTAAAGTCAAAGACATGCTCGCATCGGGCTTCCAAGTCAGCGCAGGCGCCACATACAGGCGGTTGTCCTTGGTGTAGTCCACCTGGCCACGTGCCTCGCGCCCCACCACGGTCAAGCGGTAGCTCCAGTCCCCTTGCTCGTCGATGGCCCCTCCCACATCGGCAGTGATTTGCTTGCGCCCCTTCGTGCCCACGGTCACCCCTACCTCGCGGATGGGCTGCGTGCTGGGCCGCTTGCTTTGGGCATTGACCAGCCCACCCACTTCGGTCCGCCCGTAAAGCACAGAGCTGGGCCCGCGCAATATTTCGAGTCGCTCCAGTCCATAGGGCTCCTGGTTGAACCCCGTGAATCCCTGGGTGGGCAGGGACAGCCCATCACGAAATATCCCTGAAGAGCCCACATCAAAGCCACGAATGGTGAACTGGTCAAAGCGGGGGTCTACCCCCCACTGCTCGGCCCGCACACCAGCGGAATAGCGCAACGCCTGCGGCACACTCTGGGCCTGCTGGGCCTCCAGCGATTCCCTCGTGAGCACCGTGATGGACTGAGGCACCTCCTGCAACGGGGTGTCAGATTTGGTTCCCACACTGCTGCGGGGAGCCGCCGTGGTCGGCGGGCTGTCACCTTGAACAGTCATCTCCGGCAAGGTGGTCTGGCCTTGTGCCTGCAGAGCCCCCAGACCCAGCCCCAATGCGGCCAAGGCCCCCGCCAAACGCGATAGGGGAAAGCGGAATGGGCCATCGACCCGGTACATGGGATGCATGAAAAATACTCCTCGGTTTTAAAAATGGAAGACGCACCTGCCTCGGCGCACGCGCTGCTGCAACGCGCGCTCAGAATCGGCCTCAGGCAGGGGTGGCAACGCTGCTCAGCTGCAGCAGACTGGCGGCAAAGCTCTGGTGAAAGCGAGGGTCGTTGACGATGCTCAGGTGGGTGGCGCCTTCAATCACCTGCACACGCTCCACGCGGCTGGAGTAGTCATTCCAGTCAATCACGTTCATCGCGCGCAGCAAAGAGTCCTGGGCGATCCAGGCGTGAATCGGGCAATCCAACGGCCGCATGGTGTAGTTGCGAAACACCAGTGCGTTGTCCATGAGCGTCCAGAAAATATGCTCACGCGAACCCACTGCGGGCCCATCCAGCGGCAAGGTGTCGGGGCTGTTGTTCACGTAATGCAGGAACTGGGTGTACACCGTGGCATCCATGCGCTGCAGCAGTTGCTGCCACTGCGCCTGCATGCGGCTTTGGGGCAACCAGGCATCGATGTCTGCCTGCACCCGGGCCCGCACAGTCGGCTCCATGGGGCGCTCACCGCCCACGGCAAACTCCGCATCCAGCGCGCAGACATCCAACATCCCCACGAACCGCACTGGCACCTGCCCCTCCAGCAACCGGGCAGTTTCCAGCGCTAGCACGCCTCCCCAAGACCAACCTAGCAACACCGCCGCACGGCCCTTGCTGTGCATTCGGATGTAGTCGGCGTATCGGCGCGCCAGAAACTCCACAGCCGTCCCATCGCAGGCCTGCACGTCCGGCGCCGCAGACTGGGCAGCGGCGTCTGCGGCGGAAAGGGAGTGGCACACAAATCCGACCGCGATCTGATCCGGCCCCAACGCACGCACCAGCCCCAGGTACTCGCGGGTGCTGACCAACAAGCCCGGAAAGCAGTACAACACCGGCGCCGTCAAAGACGGCGTAGCGGGTTGCTGCAAATGGACAACGTCCTGCCAAACCTGCGCCGCAGTGTCGCGATCGTCTTGCGCCTCGATAGCTCGCGCCAGGCTGCGGATGTCCGTGTGGTGAAACAGATCCGCCATGCCCAAGCAGTGCCCGGGCACTGCCCCATCCAGCAAACTCAGCAGGCCCAGCGCACTCAACGAGTCGCCACCCAGGTCGAAAAAGTTGTCAGTCACCCCCACCAAAGGCGTCTTCAGCACCTCTTGCCACAGCCCCAACAGCGTGTGCTCCAGCGCAGTGCTGGCAGGCTCTACCTTGCGCGGCACCTGGGTCGGCTCGGGCAAAGCGTTACGGTCCATTTTTCCAGCCGGTGTCAAAGGCAGGGCGGGCACTGCCACCACCACGCTGGGGACCATGAATTCGGGCAGTGATCGCAGCAATTGGGCGCGCAGTGTGGTCGGGTTGACCTCGGCCCCTGGGGCTGGCACCACATACCCCACCAACCGCTGGCCTTTGAGCGCTGCAGCCCCATCCGCCACGCCCTGCAATGAACGCAGCGCGGATTCCACCTCACCCAACTCCACCCGGTAGCCACGGACCTTGACCTGCTGGTCGACCCGGCCCAGGTACTCCACCACACCGTCGGTACGCCAGCGCGCCCGGTCTCCGGTGCGGTACATACGTGCACCGTCTACGCCCGCAAACGGATCCGGCACAAAGCGATCTGCCGTAGCCGCAGGCTGCCCGTGATAGCCCCGTGCCAAGCAGGCACCTCCGATGTACAGCTCGCCCGCCACCCCAGGAGGCACAGGCTGCATGAGTGCATCCAGCACATACGCACGGCGGGGGCCCACAGCACGCCCCACGGGGGCATAAGCACTGTCGAAAGTGGTGCCCGCCGGCACCTTCCAGGCCAGTGGCGAGATAACGGCCTCCGTGGGGCCATAACCATTGATCAGCCAGTTGGGAGCCAGTGCGCGCTGGACCTGCTCAAAGGTGGCCCTGGGCATACCCTCGCCACCAAACGACAACAGGCGCAAGCGACGATCCGCCGGATGGTCTTGCGCCCACTGGGCCAAGGTCTGCAGGTAGCTGGTTGGGAACCCAGCATTGTTCACCTGCATGTCTTGCATGGCCTGCAAGGTTTGCGCCGCCGTCCACAAAGCAGGTGGCCGCAGCACCACACAGCCTCCCACCAGCAGCGGAACCACCCAGCGCTCCAGCGCCCCATCAAAGCTGATCGAGAGAAAGTGCAGCTCTCGGGACTCGCAGCTCATGCCATAGAGATGTGCCGTGGCCTGGCAGTGCAGCGACAGGGGCCCGTGCTCTACGGCCACCCCTTTGGGAAGCCCGGTGGAGCCCGACGTGTAGATCACATACGCCAGGTGGTGCGGCATGCAAGCATCCATCCCGCACGCTGCGCTTTGGCTATCACGCACAAGACTGCCCCCTGGCGCGGGCCACACGGGCGCATCCCATGCCCACAGCCGATCCGCCACGGGCAGCCCGGTACACACCTGCGACAAAGGCTCGACCAACGCGGCATCCGTCAGCAGGCAATGGGCACCCGAATCCGTCAGCATGTGCTGAATGCGTGGCGCGGGGTAATGCGGATCGAGCGGCAAGAAGGCGGCAGCCGCCTTCCACACCGCCAGCAACACCATCAGCAAAGACGCACTGCGCTCCATGGCCACGGCCACCACCACTTCAGTGCCCGCGCCCAGCTGTATCAAGCGATCGGCCAGGCACTGCGCGCGTGCATGCAGCTCGGCATGAGTCAATACCTCGTTGCCGCACTGCACTGCGGGCCGCTCGCCATGCTCCGCCAGCAGGGCCAGCATCTGCTGGTGTACGGGCTGCGGTCGATAGTCAGGCGCAGGCCACGGTGCACTCAGGCGCTCCAGCTCTTGCGCCGAGACCCACGGCAAGGTGTTGACAGCGCGTTGCGGCTGGGCCAAACCTTGCTCCAGCAGTGCCCGCCAGCGATGCAAAGCATCCAGCGCCCGCTCACGGCTCAAGAGCGACTGCGGGTATCGCAAACCGATGCACAGCCCACCGCCATGGGCGGGCTGCGCGGTCAGCACCAGATCGGCACGCAGCGTCTGCTCGCGACGCATTTGCACCTGCACACCCGTCGTCTCTGTGGCATAGCGCTCTGGCTGGTCGCGCCATTCAAATGCCACCTGGTATGGCAACACTTGGGCATGCATGCCATCGCTGTTGAGCTGTTGCAGCACCCATTCAAACGGAATGGCAGCATGCTCCGCATCCCGTGCGTCTTGTGCCCGAATGGCGTCTACCAGATGCGCCAAGGTGTGCTGTGCCTGCACGTCCACGCAGGTCACACGCACATCCTCCCAAGGCCCCACCGTGCCTTGCAGGTGCGGGCCACGCGCGTCAAACACGGTGGCCAATCGCACACTCGACTGCCCCGCCCATCGCGACAGCCACTGCACGACCCCAGCCCGCAGCAGTTGGGGCAGGTGCCATCCTGCTGCC
This sequence comes from Acidovorax sp. Q11, assembly GCF_054950075.1. Classification (NCBI taxonomy): domain Bacteria; kingdom Pseudomonadati; phylum Pseudomonadota; class Betaproteobacteria; order Burkholderiales; family Comamonadaceae; genus Acidovorax; species Acidovorax sp. Q11. The sequence continues at coordinate 45,997 of NZ_JBUDZG010000024.1, forward strand.
GCACAGCACGCCTGCCACGCCTGCAGCGCCCGGCCACTGATCCATATCTGCGCGGTCTCTGTAGGCACTAAGGGCCCTACCGCAGGTCCATGCTCCCAGGGCAGCTCCAACGGGGCCGTGGGCATTTGCAGCTTCTCTAACCAATAGTGGAGGTGCTCTTCCAGCCCCCCTGCCTCCCAGGCCTTTCGCTGCGCGACCAAGCACTCCATGACGTCATGTACATCACCCTCTGGGTCGCCCCCCTTCGCAGGCTGCGTTAGGTGCGCCATCAGTTCTCGCACAATCTGATCAGCCGATACGCCATCGGCCACGATGCGATGCAGGGCCAGCACCAGGCGAGAGCCCCCCCACCACGCCCGTATGCCGGACTCGGTCTCCAGCGAGAAATCGGGCTGGTCGCGCCAGCGCTGCCATTGCGGCAAAGGGTCCAACCGAATGGCGTTGGCCGTGTCGGGCCGCAACGCAATCGCCCCCCAAGGCAAGCGCTGCAGCGTGGCCCGTAGCATCGCATGCGCCTGCTGGCACAGGTTCAAGGCATGGCGCAAAGCGACGGCATCCACCGCTTTCGGCCACTCCACCACCACCTCGGTGTACACGCGCGCATCGGTATGCACCATGGTGTTGGCAAACCACAAAGCATGCTGACTGGGCGACGCCAGCACCTCCTGCCCCTGTACCCCAAAATGCCGATCTCCCATGAAGCCTCCCTCTTGTCAGGCGTTATTTGCAAAACCAGAACGCAAATGATAATGACTTTTATTCTCAATAAATTAACAAATTGTAGAAATCAAGGTTTGCTTCGAACGGCTTTTCGCATTCCGCTGACGGCAGGGATGGCCGTTCATGCGCCTCTATAGAAGCAACAAAAAAAGCGGGCAGAGACACTGCAAAATCAAGACCTGCACAAGGAGCACCCATGCACACACCCTGGCCCTACCCCCCCTGGATTGCCCACCGCGGCGCTGGCAAGCTGGCCCCTGAAAACACCCTGGCCGCGTTCCGCCTGGGCGCGCAGCACGGCTTTCGCATGTTCGAGTGCGACGCCAAGCTCAGCAGCGATGGCGTGCCTTTTCTCATGCACGACGCCACGCTCAACCGCACGACCAATGGCCGTGGCACCGGTGGCGACCTGCCCTGGAGCCAGCTGGCCCAACTGGACGCAGGCGGCTGGCATTCGCGCAGCCACGCGGGCGAGCCCCTGCCCACGCTGGAGAACCTGGCGCGCTACTGCATCGCCAACGGGTTCCTGCTGAACATCGAGATCAAGCCCACGCCGGGGCAGGAAGAAGTTACCGGCCGCGTGGTGGGCGAAACCGCTGCACGGCTGTGGCAAGGGCAGGCCGTGCCGCCCTTGTTCTCGTCGTTCAAGCCCGAGGCGCTGGCGGGCGCCATGGCCACCGCGCCCCACCTGCCCCGCGCTCTGCTTATCGACGCGCTGTGGGATGGGTGCTTTGACAAGGCGCAGGCGCTCGGCTGCGTGGCCATCGTGTGCAACCACGCACTGTGGGACCAGGCCCTGGTGGCCCAAGTCCACGGCATGGGCATGCGTACGCTGAGCTACACGGTGAACGACGACTGGGCGGCGCAGCGCCTCATCGCGCTGGGTACGGACGGCATCATCACCGACCGCGTGGACTTCTTCTCGCCCGCCACGCCATAGGGCGCGCCTTCAAACCACCCCCGCCCCAAGCCAGTGCCACCGTGGAACCGGCTTTGCCGGGCCAGGGGTGGCGTCCTCCTCGCAGGGGGAAGGCGCGCAGCGCCTCAGGGGGTCAGTCCAGCTTCGCGCCCGACTTCTTCACGGCGTCCGCCCAGCGCGGCATCTCTGCGGCCAGGAACTTCGCAAAATCGTCCGCGCCCAGAAACGCCGGGTCGGCCCCCTGGCTCACCATGCGGCTTTTCACATCGGGCGACTGCATCACCTGGCTGAAGGCATCGCTGAGCTTGGCCACCACATCCTTGGGCGTGCCCGCCGGGGCCAGAAAGCCGTAAAAGCCCACCACCTCGAAGCCCTTGATGCCGCTCTCGATCACCGTGGGAACATCGGGCAGCGCGGGGTTGCGCTCCTTGCTGGTCACGGCCAGAGCGCGCACCTTGCCCTGCTTGTGGTACGCGGCGGCCTGCGGAATGCTCTCGGCCATGAACTGCACCTGCCCGCCCATCAGGTCGGTGAACGCAGGGGCACTGCCCCGGTAGGGGATGTGCACCATGAACAGGCCCGTGGCGGTCTTGAACATCTCGGGCACCAGGTGGCTGATGCCACCATTGCCCGCCGAGCCAAAGTTGACCTGGCCGGGCCGCGCCTTGGCATAGGCCATGAATTCCTGCAGGCTCTTCGCTGGCACGCTGGGGTTCACCAGCAGCGCCAGCGGCTGCATGGCGGTGCGCGCAATCGGCGTGAAGTCCTTGAGCGTGGCGTAGGGCAGGCGGCTGTACAGCGCCGGGTTGATCACCATGACGCCAGTGTTGGCCAGCATCAGGGTGTGGCCGTCGGCCGGGGCCTTCATCACGTCCTGCGCCCCCACGGTGCCGCCCGCGCCTGCCTTGTAGTCCATCACCACCGGCTGGCCCAGCACGGCCTGCAGCCGGTCGGACAACAGGCGCGCATGCTGGTCCAGCGGGCCGCCCGCCGGGAAGCCGACCACGATGCGCACCGGCTTGGAGGGAAAACTGGCAGCGGTCTGCGCCGATGCCGCCACCGACAGCAGCAGGCCAGCCGCCACGGCCCAGCAGGTTTTCAGCGCGATTTTCGATTTCATTGTTGTGTCTCCAGAGTGGGGGGAAGAAGCCCTGGGCGCGCGTTGCGCGGGCCTCTGGGCTACTCTCCGATTCTCATCGGCATTGGGCCCCCGAAAACTCCCTGAAAACACTGGGGCCCTCCAGCCCCGGCCTGCAGCCCCAAGGCCCGGCAGGACACCCAGGGCAGTCAGCCCTTCCAGCCCCGCACCAGCACCCACTGGCAGGTGGCGGTGGCCACCACCAGCGCGGCATAGGTCAGCATCTTGCCGTCGCGCCCCCACAGCGCCAGTCCTGCGGCCAGCACCACCAGCCCCACCACAAACACCACCGCCCACTGGCGCCAGCCCGCCAGGGTGCCCCCCTTGGCGCCCAAGAGCCGCCCGCCCAGCACCAGCAGCAGGGCCACAAAGGCGGCGGGCGCCACAAAGTTCAGCAGATGGTTGAGGATGTCGAGGGGACCCATGAATTGACCCAAATCAAGGCATGAACAGGCAAGACCACCTGTCCGGGCCAACAATTTTATAATTGGCGGCTATGGCAGTCTGGGCCCTCGGCATCAACCACACCACCGCGCCGCTCGATCTGCGCGGCCGGTTCGCGTTTGCGCTCGACCAGATCGCTCCCACGTTGCACGGTTTGCGCCAGTCGCTGGGCAACTCCGGCGGCGGTGCCAGCCGCCACCCCGGGGTCGAGACCGCCATCATCTCCACCTGCAACCGCACCGAAATTTACTGCGCGGGCGACCAGCCCGCCGTAGACCACACGCTGGGCTGGCTGGCCCAGAGCGGCGGCGTGAGCCCCGCGCTGCTGCGCTCGCACTCCTACACGCTCGAAGACAGCCTCGTCGCCCGCCACGCCTTTCGCGTGGCCAGCGGGCTCGATTCGATGGTGCTGGGCGAGGCGCAGATCCTGGGCCAGATGAAGGACGCGGTGCGGGCTGCCGAAACGGCAGGCGCTTTAGGCACCACGCTCAACCAGCTGTTCCAGCGCAGTTTTGCCGTGGCCAAGGAGGTGCGCAGCAGCACCGAAATTGGCGCCCACAGCATCAGCATGGCCGCCGCCGCCGTGCGATTGGCCGGGCAGCTGTTTGAAGACCTCGGCAAGATCCGCGTGCTGTTTGTGGGCGCAGGCGAAATGATCGAGCTGTGCGCCACGCACTTCGCGGCCAGGAACCCCAAGCAGATCGCCATTGCCAACCGCACGCTGGAGCGCGGCGAAAAGCTCGCCACCCGTTTTGGCGGCGAGGTGATGCGCCTGGCCGACCTGCCCGAGCGCCTGCACGAGTTTGACGCCGTGATCAGCTGCACCGCCAGCAGCCTGCCCATCATCGGCCTGGGCGCTGTGGAGCGTGCGCTCAAGAAGCGCCGCCACCGCCCCATCTTCATGGTGGACTTGGCCGTGCCACGCGACATCGAGCCCGAGGTCAAGGCCCTGGGCGACGTGTACCTGTACACCGTGGACGACCTGGCCACCGTGGTGCAGACCGCGCAGGCTAACCGCCAGGCTGCCGTGGCGCAGGCCGAGGCCATCATCGACGCAGGTGTGCAGAGCTTCATGCACTGGATGGAGCTGCGCAGCCCCGCCGCCGCCGAGGGGGGCGTGGTGCCGCTGATCCAGCAGCTCAACGCCCAGACGGACGAATGGCGCGCGCTGGAGATTGCCCGCGCCAAGAAGCTGTTGGCCAAGGGCGAGGACGTGGACGCCGTGCTCGAAGCCCTGTCGCGCGGCCTCACGCAAAAAATGCTGCACGGCACCCTGGCCGAGCTGCGCGCGGGCGACGCTGAGATGCGCGCCCAGACGGCCCAGACCGTCTCGCGCCTGTTCCTGCGCTCGCAGAGCAAGACCCCCAGCAACAACGGGCTGTAGCGGCGCTCGCCCGCTCCCCTGCCCGCCCCGATTCCAAGCCAAATCGGCCCCTGGCGCCTGATAAACAAGCGTCAATAGCTACAAAATTTGTAGCAACCCATTTTCTTCAAAATTCCATGAAACCCTTTCTCCGAAGCCAGCTGGAGCGCTACGCACAGCGCCTGGGCGAACTCGACTTTCTGCTCTCGCGCGAAGACATCATGAGCGACATGGCGCAGTACCGGCGCATCTCCGTCGAGCATGCCGAGGTCACGCAGGTCGCCGGCCGCTACGCCCGCTACCAGCAGCGCGAGTCCGACCTGGCGGGTGCGCGCGAGATGCTGGCCGACCCCGACATGGCCGAGATGGCACAGGAAGAAATCACGAGTGCCGAGGCCGAGCTGCTGCAACTGGAAGACGAACTGCAGCGCCTGCTTTTACCGAAGGACCCCGACGACGCCCGCAACGCGTTTGTCGAAATCCGCGCGGGCACGGGTGGTGACGAATCGGCCCTGTTCGCAGGCGACCTCACGCGCATGTACACCCGCTACGCCGCCAACGTAGGGTGGAAGGTGGAGGTGGTGAGCGAGAACGCGGCCGAGCTCGGCGGCTACAAGGAAATCGTGCTGCGCATAGAGGGTGACCATGTTTACGGGGCTCTCAAATTCGAATCCGGCGGCCACCGCGTGCAGCGCGTGCCCGCCACCGAAACCCAGGGCCGCATCCACACCAGCGCCTGCACCGTGGCCGTGATGCCCGAGCCCGATGAGCACGAGGCCATCAAGCTCAACCCAGCCGACCTGCGCATCGACACCTTCCGCGCCAGCGGCGCGGGCGGCCAGCACATCAACAAGACCGACTCGGCCGTGCGCGTGGTCCACTTGCCCACCGGCATCGTGGCCGAATGCCAGGACGGCCGCAGCCAGCACAGCAACAAGGCCAAGGCGCTGCAGGTGCTGCAGGCACGTATTCAGGAAAAGGAGCGCAGCGAACGCGCCGCCAAGGAGGCCGCGCTGCGCAAGGGCCTGATCGGCAGCGGCGACCGCAGCGACCGCATCCGCACCTACAACTTCCCGCAGGGGCGGCTCACGGACCACCGCATCAATCTCACGCTGTACAAGCTGCTTTACGTGATGGAAGGCGACCTGGGCGACGTGCTGCAGGCCCTGCAGCATGCGCGCGAGGCCGAACAGCTGGAAGAGCTGGAGATGGGCGCCACGGGCTGAACGCCCTCCAAAATTTGATTCAAATAGGGCCTCTGCGCGCGACCAACAAGCCCAAGCAGCTATCGAAATCATAGTGACCACTGCCACACCCACCCTCGCCCAGGCCTTGGCCCAGGCCCACACGCTGGGCCTGGCGCGCATCGACGCGCAACTGCTGCTGCTGCACACCCTGGCCCGCCCCGACGCGGGCCGCGCCTGGCTGCTGGCGCACGACACCGACGCGATGGACGAAGCCGCACACGTCCAGTTCATCGCCCTGTGCCAGCGCCGACTGGCGGGCGAGCCCGTGGCCTACCTCACCGGCCGCAAGGAGTTCTACGGCCTGCCCCTGCAGGTGGACGCACGCGTGCTGGACCCGCGCCCCGACACCGAAACCCTGGTGGACTGGGCGCTGGAAGTCATCGCCCCGCTGGCATCGCCGCGCGTGGTGGACCTGGGCACCGGCAGCGGCGCGATTGCGTTGGCACTGCAAAGCCAGCGCGCCGACGCCCAGGTGCTGGCGGTAGATGCCAGCGCCGATGCACTGGCCGTGGCACAAGCCAACGCAGCGCGGCTGGGCTTGCCCGTGCGGTTCCAGCAGGCCAACTGGCTGGCGGGTGTGGAGGGGCCATTCAACGCCATCGTCTCCAACCCGCCCTACATCGCCAGCGCCGACCCGCACCTGGCCGCGCTGACGCACGAGCCCCTGCAAGCCCTGGCCAGCGGCACCGATGGGCTGGACGACATCCGCACCATCGTGGCCCAAGCCCCCACCCACCTGCGGCCCGGCGGCTGGCTGCTGCTGGAGCATGGCTATGACCAGGCCGAGGCCGTGCAGGCACTGCTGGCTGCCCAGGGCTTTGCGCAGGTACAAAGCCACAATGACCTCGCTGGCATTGCGCGTTGCACGGGCGGGCAGTGGCCGACGGCGCAGACAGTGAAATAATCCACCCCATCGCGGGCCCCTCCCCCATCCAGGCCCGCCCGCCCCTTTCCAGGAGTTTTACCCATGAGCGACACCCAACAACGCATCGACGCCCTCGTCAAATCCAGCGAGATCCTGCTGTTCATGAAGGGCAGCGCCAGCTTCCCCATGTGCGGCTTCTCGGGCCGCGCGATCCAGATCCTCAAGGCCTGCGGCGTGGACCCCAAGGCCGTGGTGACCGTGAACGTGCTCGAAGACGACGAGATCCGCCAGGGCATCAAGGAATACAGCAACTGGCCCACCATCCCCCAGCTGTACGTGAAGGGCGAATTCATCGGCGGCTCAGACATCATGATGGAGATGTACGAGTCGGGCGAACTCAAGCAGGTGCTGGGCACTGAGGGCTGATCGACACGGTCACTGCGCCCCACCATCAGGCCGCCTGCGGGCGGCCTTTTTGTTTGCCCGCAACAGAGACACCAATCAGGGGCTTTTCCGGTGGAGCGGCGGGCATGTTGTGTGCTTGAATGGTTGCGTGACGTAACCATCACAGGAGCATGCAATGACCAGCCATAGCCTTGTTCCCCAATCCCCCGCGCTGCGCCTGCCGGTGGCCCAGATGCGCAACGTGTTCCACCCGGGCGATGTCGAGCGCAAGCTGGCACGGCTGCAGGAGTCGGGCAACCAGCGCGAATACGAAACCCTGCGCACCGTGTACGAACGTATGCTGGAGCGTGGCCCGGAGCGTTTTCAGGTCAAGCCCTCGGGCATCCCCGACATGGCCAGCCTGTACGAGCAGCTGCCCAACTTCACCGAAGTGCTGGACGATGTGAAGCGCCACGTGGCGCTGGCGCAGGACAGCAGCGATGGCCTGGAGGTCACGCCCATGCTGCTGCTGGGCCCGCCCGGCATCGGCAAGACCCACTTTGCGCGCCACCTGGCCGAGCTGCTGGGCACGGGCATGAACCTGCTGCCCATGAGTTCCATGACCGCAGGCTGGCTGCTGTCGGGCTCGTCGGCCCAATGGAAGGGCGCACGCCCCGGCAAGGTGTTCGAGGCGCTGGTGGAGGGCGAATATGCCAATCCTGTCATCGTGGTGGACGAAATTGACAAGGCCAGCACCGACGCGCAGTACGACCCGCTGGGCGCGCTGTACAGCCTGCTGGAACATGACACCGCCCAGAGCTTTACCGATGAGTTTGCCGAGGTGGCCATCGACGCGAGCCAGGTGATCTGGATCACCACCGCCAACGACACGCGCGGCATTCCCGACCCCATCCTGAACCGCATGAACGTGTTCGAGGTAGAGGCCCCCACGCTGGAGCAGGCGCGCGCCATTGCCCGCAACCTGTATGCTGGCATTCGTGCGGGCCACGACTGGGGGCGCCTGCTGGACCCGGAGCCCTTGGACGATGTGCTGGACCACCTGGCCCAGATGCCGCCGCGCGAGATGCGGCGCGCGCTGATGACGGGTTTTGGCAATGCGCGGCTGGACCGGCGCAGCACGGTGGAGATCGCAGACCTGCCCAAGGCGGCCTCGGGCCGCAGCCGCATCGGCTTCTTGCAGTAGCTGCGGCGGGTGGTTGCCGGCCGCCGCCGCGCACGGTGCGCAGCCGGTGTCCGCCCGCAAGGTGCACAGATACACTCGGGTGGCCGCTGGGCCTTGGCCTGCGCCGCCTTCCCTCTTCATGACCCTGTCCCAAAGCCTCTTCGTTATCGGGCTGCTGATTGCAGCCAGTGCCTTCTTCTCCATGGCCGAGATCTCGCTTGCGGCCGCCCGCCGCCTGCGTCTGCGGCAGATGGCCGACGAGGGCGATGCGCGCGCAGACCGCGTGCTGCGCATGCAGGAGCAGCCGGGCGACTACTTCACCGTCGTGCAGGTGGGCCAGAACGCCGTGGCCATCCTGGGCGGTATCGTGGGCGAAGGGGCGCTGAGCCCCCATTTCACGGCGCTGTTTGGCCTGTGGCTGTCTGAATCGACGGCGGAGAAGGCCGGTTTCCTGGCGTCCTTCCTGGTCATCACCTCGCTGTTCATCCTGTTTGCCGACCTGTTCCCCAAGCGCCTGGGCATGGCCGAGCCCGAACGGCTGGTGGTGCGCCTGGCGCAGCCCATGGCATGGTGCACCACGCTGCTGCGCCCATTGGTGTGGTTCTACAGCCGGGGGGCCGATGCGCTGTTCCGCGTGCTGGGGCTGTCGTCGCTGCGCGACGACCGCATCACCTCCGACGACATCCTGGCCATGATGGAGGCCGGGGCCCGTGCCGGGGTGCTGGCCGCGCGGGAGCAGCAGGTGATCACCAATGTGTTCGAGCTGGACACGCGCACCGTGTCCAGCGCCATGTCGCCGCGCGATAGGGTAGCGTTCTTCCTGCGCGACGAGCCCGACTCCGTCATCCGGCTGCGCATTGCGGCCGAGCCCTTTTCGACCTACCCCGTGTGCGAGGGCGACATCGACCATGTGGTGGGTTACGTGGATGCCAAGGACCTGTTCCAGCGCGTGCTGAACAACCAGCCCATTTCGCTGGCCGACGACAGCCTGGTGCGCAAGGTGCTCATCGTTCCGGACCGACTGACCCTGTCGGAGGTGCTGGAACAGTTCCGCCAGGTGCACGAGGACTTCGCCGTCATCGTGAACGAATACAGCCTGGTGGTGGGGGTCGTGACCCTGAACGACGTGATGAGCACGGTGATGGGAGACCTGGTGGGCCCCGCAGACGAGGAACAGATCGTGCGGCGTGACGAGGATTCGTGGCTCATCGATGGCGTCACCTCCATTGAGGACGTGCTGCACGCGCTGTCGCTCGACGAGCTGCCCCACACCGGGGAATACGAAACCCTGGCGGGCTTCCTGATGGTGATGTTGCGCCGCGTACCGCGCCGCACCGACAGCGTGAGCTGGGGCGGCTACAAATTCGAGGTGCTTGACGTGGACAGTTACCGCATCGACCAGGTCATGGTCTCACGCTTGAACCCCACGGGCAGCAGTAGCGGCAGCTCGCCTGCAGTTCAGGCGTAACCCCCGTCCCAGTCAGGCAGCAGGCGCCGTGGGCCTGTCGATGAACGCCCAGCTGCGCTGGGCGCCAAACACCGCATCCGGATAGGGAGAGCGGCCACGGCTGCCGTTGTAGCGCCCCAGGGCCATGAAAAGATCACCCCGCTCCCGGTCGATGTAGTGGCGCAGGATCACGCAACCGAAACGCAGGTTGGTCTGCATGTGGAACAGCTTGCCCGCATCACCATCGCCGATCACCCGCGTCCAGAACGGCATGACCTGCATGTAACCCCGGGCCCCCACGCTGGACACGGCAAATTTGCGGAACCCGCTCTCCACCTGGATCAGCCCGAGGACCAGCGATACGTCGAGCCCCGCACGTTTGGACTCGTACCAGACCGTCTGGAGAAAATCGCGGCGCACCTCCCATTCGGGCTTGCGGCGGCGCAGCCGGTCGCTCTGGGTACCCAGCCAGCGCAGGTAGTGCAGGCGGGCTTCGGTGGTGAAGAACTCGGGCTCGGGCGGCGCCTGGTTGGCGATGGCCGAACTCAGCGCCGTGCGCACGGAATCCATCAGGGGCTCTTCGAGCTGCCCGCCCGCATGTGCCGCCTGCGGCGCGGCCAGCCAGGCTGCCGGTGCCGCGAGCGAGGCTGCGGACAGCAGGCACGCGCGCCGCGAGAGCCCAGCCACGGGACCGGGTTGGACCGTGAGGGATGCGTTGGTGCCCCGCTCCTCGCTCATGCTCATACCACCATGCGGCCCTTCACATGGGCCAGGATGTCGGCCACCGCCACCTTGGTGGCGGCCGTGTCGCGGCGGTGCTGGTACTCGACCACACCTTCCTTGAGGCTCTTGTCGCCAATGGTCACGCGGTGCGGCACGCCGATCAGCTCCCAGTCGGCAAACATGGCGCCGGGGCGCTCGCCACGGTCGTCCAGGATCACATCCACACCGGCGGCCAGCAGGTCAGCATAAAGCTGCTCGGCCGCAGCCTTGACAGCCTCGCTGCGGTCCATGCCCACGGGGCAGACCACCACGGTGAAGGGCGCAATCGCGTCGGGCCAGATGATGCCGCGCTCGTCATGGTTTTGCTCGATGGCGGCGGCGGGCAGGCGCGTGACGCCGATGCCGTAGCAGCCCATCTCCAGCGGCTGGGGCTTGCCGGTTTCGTCCAGGAAGGTGGCGTTCATGGCGCGGCTGTACTTGGTGCCCAGGTAGAACACATGGCCCACTTCGATGCCACGCTCGATGGCCAGCTCGCCCTGGCCATCGGGGGAGCGGTCACCCGCCACCACATTGCGCAGGTCGGCCACGGCATCGGGCTCGGGCAGGTCGCGGCCCCAGTTCACACCGGTGATGTGGAAGTCCACCTCATTGGCGCCGCAGATCCAGTCAGCCATCAGGGCGACTTCGCGGTCGGCCACGATCTTCAAAGGCTTCTTCAGGCCGATGGGGCCCAGGTAACCGGGCTTGCAGCCGAAATGGTCTTCGATTTCGCCCACCGTGGCAAAACGGAAACCCGCCAGCCCCGGCACCTTGCCCACCTTGATCTCGTTCATGTCGTGGTCGCCGCGCAGCAGCAGCAGCCAGACCTGGCTCTTGACAATCTCGCCTGCCTCGTTGGTTTCATCTGTGGCCAGGACCAGCGACTTCACAGTGGTGCTCAAAGGCACGCCCAGCAACTCGGCCACGTCGGCGCAGGTGCTCTTGCCGGGGGTGGCGGTCTTGGTCAGTGCCTGGGCGGCTGCAGCGCGCGGGCCCGCAGGCGCCAGGGCCTCGGCCTTTTCCATGTTGGCGGCGTAGTCGCTCTGTGGACAGTAGACGATGGCGTCTTCGCCCGTGGCGGCGATCACCTGGAACTCTTCGGACAGGTCGCCACCGATGGCACCGCTGTCGGCAGCCACGGCGCGGTAAGCCAGGCCGAAGCGGTCAAAAATACGGCGGTAGGCTTGGGCCATCACCTGGTAGCTGGCCTTTGCGGCCACCTGGTCGCGGTCGAAGCTGTAGGCGTCCTTCATGATGAACTCGCGGCCGCGCATGAGGCCGAAGCGAGGGCGGCGCTCGTCGCGGAACTTGGTCTGAATCTGGTAAAAGTTCTTCGGCAGTTGCTTGTAGCTCTTGAGCTCCTGGCGTGCGATGTCAGTGATCACTTCTTCGCTAGTCGGCTGCACCACGAAGTCACGGCCATGGCGGTCCTGAATGCGCAGCAGCTCGGGGCCCATCTTGTCAAAGCGGCCCGTCTCTTGCCACAGCTCCGCGGGCTGCACCACGGGCATGGTCAGCTCCACAGCGCCCGCGCGGTTCATTTCTTCCCGCACGATGGCCTCGACCTTGCGGATGACCCGCAGGCCCATGGGCATGTAGTTGTAGATGCCAGCGCCCAGCTTCTTGATCAGCCCTGCCCGCATCATGAGTTTGTGGCTGACCACTTCTGCGTCGGCCGGAGCTTCCTTGAGGGTGGAGATAAAGAATTGGGAGGCTTTCATCGGAATCGATTTCAGGCGGATCAGAGCAGTCCACTTGCTGTGCGCTAGGCGCCGTGCATAATGGACACAGTTTAAAAATTTGGGGTTTGATTATGCTTGACCGGGACGGCTTTCGGCCGAACGTCGGCATCATCCTGCTCAACCAGAGAAACCAGGTGTTCTGGGGCAAGCGCATACGCACCCACAGCTGGCAGTTTCCGCAGGGTGGCATTGACCGGGGTGAGACTCCCGAGCAGGCCATGTTCCGGGAACTGCACGAAGAGGTGGGATTATTGCCTGACCACGTGCGCGTGGTGGCCCGCACCCGGGACTGGTTGCGCTATGAGGTGCCTGACCGGTACATCCGCCGCGACGCGCGCGGACATTACAAGGGCCAGAAGCAAATCTGGTATCTGCTCCAACTGGTGGGCCACGACTGGGACTTGAATCTCCGCGCGACCAACCACCCCGAGTTTGATGCCTGGCGCTGGAATGACTATTGGGTGCCCCTGGACGTGGTGGTCGAGTTCAAGCGGGGGGTCTATGAAATGGCCCTGACCGAACTGGCGCGCTACCTGCCTCGGCAAGAGCAACGCAACCGCTATCTTCGCAGCGGCATGCGCACACGGGAAGGCGAACATGCGGGGACCAGCATGTACCGCACCGGGTCCATGCTGATCAACCCGGGCATGGAACTCCCCCCCGGCGCCAGTTTTGATCCCGACCCTCAAAACAGCATGCCGGCTGAACTCGATGGGATTCCCCCCTTGATCACAACGCCCCGCTGACCTCCGTCCCCACCAACAAAAATGCCTGCAGTGAGCAGGCATTTTTTATGGTTTGTGGCTGCGGAGCCGTGCGCAAACGCAAAAAAACAATCCGGCAATCACGCGCCCATGGCGAGCACCAGGTTGTCGCGGTGCACCATTTCTGGCTCTGCCATATAGCCCAGCAATTTTTCAAATTCGGTCGAAGGCTTGCGGCACAGAAGGCGCGCTTCGGCGGCCGCATAGTTGGCCAGACCGCGCGCAATCTCGACCCCAGAGGCATCCCGCACGGCAATCACGTCGCCGCGCGAAAAATCCCCCTCCACCGCCGTCATGCCAATCGGCAGAAGGCTCTTACCCTCGTCGCGTACCTTGGCGGCAGCCCCGGCGTCCACCACCACGGAGCCTCGCAACTGCAGGTGGTCTGCCATCCACTGTTTGCGCGCTTGTTTTTTCTGGGTTTGCGCAACCAGCAAGGTCCCCAAGGACTCGCCCCTCACCAGACGCAGTAGCACATCGGGCTCCCGCCCCCAGGCAATCACGGTGGACGCGCCTGAGCCTGCGGCGCGCTTGGCCGCCAGGATCTTGGTGATCATTCCGCCCCTGCCGATGCTGGACCCGGCGCCCCCGGCCATGGCCTCCAGGGCCAGATCGCCCGCCTTGGCTTTGTGCACAAATTGTGCAGAGGGGTCCCGACGCGGGTCAGCGGTGTACAGCCCCTTTTGGTCCGTGAGAATGATCAGTGCGTCGGCCTCGACCAGATTGGCCACCAGCGCCCCCAGGGTATCGTTGTCGCCAAACTTGATTTCGTCGTTGACGACCGTGTCGTTCTCATTGATCACCGGCACCACGCCCAGGCGCAGCAGCGTGAGCAAGGTGGAGCGCGCGTTCAGGTAGCGCTCGCGGTCGGCAAGGTCGGCGTGGGTGAGCAGCACTTGCGCGCTGCCCATGCCCTCTTCGCGCAGCTTGGTTTCGTACATTTGCGCCAGACCCATCTGCCCCACGGCGGCGGCGGCCTGCAGCTCGTGGATTTCCTGCGGTCGCGTGGTCCAGCCCAAGCGCTTCATGCCTTCGGCAATCGCGCCACTGGACACCATCACCACCTCACGCGCCACCCCGCCATCGCCGCGCACCAGGGCCGCCAGCTGGCGGCTCCATTCACCGATGGCCGTTTCATCCAGGCCACGGCCCTCATTGGTCACAAGGCTGGAGCCCACCTTGACCACGATGCGGCGGGCATCTCGCAATACGCTGGAAACCATTGTTTGAATCATTTTTGGCTGCTACCGCGCACCCATCAATCGCTAGCAGCTATTAAAAATATAGCAATCAGGCAGAAAGGCCCAGAGACCTATCACATCAGGTGGACGCGTCTCCGGCAAACCGGGGATCCACTTCCACAGGCTCGTTTTCTGTGCGCTGCTCCAACTGCACATGGCGAAAGATCGCGTGGATCAGAGACTCGCAGCCTTCGCGCGTGAGAGCAGAAATCTCAAACACCGGCCCCTTCCACTTGAAGCGTTTCACAAAATCTTTGACACGCGCCTCGCGCTCGTCGTCCGGCACCATGTCCAGTTTGTTCAGCACCAGCCAGCGGGGTTTGTTGTAGAGCTGCTGGTCGTACTTCTTCAGTTCGTTGACGATGGCCTTGGCCTGCGCCACCGGGTCCACCGCGTCATCGAACGGCGCCAAATCGACGATGTGCAACAACAGGCGGGTGCGCTGCAGATGGCGCAGAAACTGGTGGCCCAGCCCCGCTCCCTCCGACGCTCCTTCGATCAGGCCCGGGATGTCCGCCACCACAAAACTTTGCTCCGGCCCCACGCGCACCACACCAAGATTCGGGTGCAGGGTCGTGAAAGGGTAGTCGGCAATCTTGGGCCGCGCATTGGAAACCGCGGTGATGAAGGTGGACTTGCCAGCATTCGGCATGCCCAGCAGGCCCACATCGGCCAGCACCTTCAGCTCCAGCTTGAGGTTCTTTTTTTCACCCGGCCAACCCGGCGTCTTCTGGCGGGGCGCACGGTTGATGGCACTCTTGAAGCGCAGATTGCCAAACCCGCCATCGCCGCCCTTGGCGATGGTGATCACCTCGCCCGGATTGAGCAACTCATACAGCACCTCACCCGTTTCCGCGTCGGTGATGATGGTGCCCACGGGCATTTTCAGGGTGATGTCGGCCCCTGCGGCGCCAAACATGTCTGAGCCCATGCCATGTTCGCCACGCTTGGCCTCGTGCCGGCGCGAGTAGCGAAAGTCCACCAGGGTGTTCAGGTTGGGGTCGGCAACGGCAAACACATGCCCGCCCCGCCCCCCATCACCGCCATTGGGTCCGCCAAATTCCTTGTACTTTTCGTGCCGAAACGACACGCAGCCATTGCCACCGTCACCGGCTGCAATGTCAATAAAGGCTTCATCGACGAACTTCATGGAATATCCAGTTTACAAAAGGGCGCCGGACAAACCGGCAGCCAACCGCCGATTGTGGCGGAACAGCGGAACGCCTTCCAGACGCCGCAGGCAGATGGCATGCGAGAGCCACCCGTACAGACCAAACAACAAAGCCCCGGCAAAGCGGGGCTTCGTTGCTTGCCGGAGGAAAAATCCTCAGGCGGGAGTCACATTGACCGTGGACTTGGACAATGCACCCTTGGTGCCAAACGACACGTGGCCGTCCACCAGGGCGAACAAGGTGTGATCCTTGCCGACGCCGACGTTGGTGCCGGGGTGGAAACGTGTGCCACGTTGGCGCACGATGATCGAGCCAGCGCTGATCAATTCACCACCGAACGCCTTGACACCCAGCATCTTTGGCTTGGAGTCGCGCCCGTTTCGCGTAGAGCCGCCGCCTTTTTTCTGTGCCATGACTTAGCTCCTTCGCTTAAGCAGCAATCGCACCGATTTGCAGTTCAGTGAACTGCTGGCGATGGCCTTGGCGTTTTTGATAGTGCTTGCGACGGCGCATCTTGAAGATGTGCACCTTGTCGTGCTTGCCGTGGGCCACGACAGTGGCTTTCACGGTTGCGCCGGACACCAGGGGCGTACCAACCTTGAGTTCAGCGCCGTTGCCGACAGCCAGAACCTGGTCGATCACGATCTCCTGGCCTACGTCCGCAGCAATCTGTTCTACTTTAATTTTTTCGCCGGAAGCAACGCGATACTGCTTGCCGCCGGTTTTTATGACCGCGTACATGTTGACCTCTTGATATGAGTTCCGCAGACGAATTTCTGCAGAGCCCGCGAGTATAGCGCATCAGTTTGCGCAGGTCCACCCCTTCAAAGACGAACGCAACGCGCGCCCTTCAGGCTGCGATGACCCTGTCCAGGTCTTCCTATAATCCGGGGCACTTTCTGTGACCGCCATCTTGACTGACCATACCGCCCCCGCAGCCTCTCCCCTCACGCTCGTTGCCCAGGACATGCACGAGGTCGACAAGGTCATTGAGCGGCGCCTGACGTCCAGCGTGCCGCTGGTCGCCCAGATATCGCAGTACATCATTGCCGCCGGTGGCAAGCGCCTGCGGCCTGCGCTGTTGCTGATGGTGTGCGGTGCCCTGGACTACCGCGGCGCCCATCGGTTCAGCCTTGCAGCGGTGGTCGAATTGATCCACACCGCCACATTGCTGCACGATGACGTGGTGGACGCATCGACACTGCGCCGGGGGCGCCCCACAGCCAACGAGACATTCGGAAATCCAGCCAGCGTGCTCGTGGGCGACTTCCTGCATACCCGCTCCTTCCAGATGATGGTGGAGGCGGGGAGCATGCGGATCATGGAAATCCTCTCCGAAGCCACCAACGTGATCGCCGAGGGCGAAGTGCTTCAGCTCATGAACATGCACGACGCCTCCCTGGATGAGGCAGGCTACCTGCGCGTGATCCGCTCCAAAACAGCCAAGCTGTTCGAAGCCAGCGCCAGACTTGGCGCCGTGCTGGCCGATAGCACACCCGAGATTGAGGAAGCTTGCGCTACATATGGACAGGCGCTGGGCACAGCCTTTCAGATCATTGATGACGTCCTGGACTACGACGGCGACTCCGCTGAAATGGGCAAAAACCTGGGCGACGACCTCCGAGAGGGCAAGTCAACGCTGCCATTGATTGCCGCCATGGAGCGAGGCACCCCCAGCCAGACACTCATTGTTCGCCAAGCCATCGAGCAAGGTTCAACAGAACAATTGCGTGAGATCATTCAAATCGTCCGGGCCACTGGCGCCCTGGACGTTACGCGGGCAGCCGCATTCGCCGAGGCCCGTCGGGCCATGGCCGCTGCAGAGCAACTTCCAGCCAACACCCATTCAAAGGGCTTGCTAGAATTGGCCGCGCAATTGCTCGCGCGGCGCAACTGAAGCGCGCATTACACCCGCCAATGGGTGCTATGCATTCAACGGGGTGTAGCTTAGCTTGGTAGAGCGCTACGTTCGGGACGTAGAGGCCGGAGGTTCGAATCCTCTCACCCCGACCAGACAAAAAGCGGAAAAGCCCAAGTGAATCAAGCACTTGGGCTTTTTGCTTTTGAACGGCATTCATGTCGTTTCAAAGCAAATTTCCTGGGCCGGTGTCCCAAATTTGTCCCAAGACTCCACATGGACATGAATGGCTGCGCTAAGGCGGCGCCCGCTTAGCCTTTGACAGCCTGGAAATTGCTCGCTACTGTCATGCACAACCATGTGCATGCTGCCCTACCTTCCAGCCCCCAAGCAGGCGCGCCAGATTGTGCGAGCGCTGGCCATGGACATGGGCTGGCGGTTCACGGCAGTTGGCGCACTGCTCGCGGTGCTTATGTTTTGGGTCGTGCCGCATGCGCCTGATTCGATCTCGGCGCCCCTGACGCAGCTCATGGGAAGCTGGGTGCTGGCTTGCATTCTTGGCACGCTGGCCGCGATCTTTTATGCCTGGGTGCCGGCACACGACGAGCTGATCCGCCGCAAGAACGAGCCCTACTACGAGGGCATTCGCGTCCGCTGGGCTGCGTGGGTCGATGAGTTCGCCTCCGCCCCACTTCTCCGGGCTACCCCACCGCCCCGCGCCCGCCATCGCTGAACTTGCGTCGCAGCGCGCACTTGCGCTGCCATGGCGACCCTGTCGCCCAACGCTTCGCGATGGTGAAGAAGATGACCAAACACGCAGCCACCCAGACTGGTGGCGTACCTAGATGCGTTCTGATTGAAGAACTGTCGACCCTGATCGGCAAGGCCGAAACCACGATCCGGACTTGCGCGACCAACGAGAAGTACAAGCACCTGATCCCCAAGCCGTTCAAGATGCCGAACAGCAGGCGCCTGTGCTGGTGGGAGCATGAGGTGCTGGCCTGGATTGAATCCAATCGACCGGCAGAACCGCCTCCACCCAAACGCCCGCGCGGACAACCAACCAAGGTGGAGCAATTGGCCCGTGAACGGTGGGCTCGAACTTCCTCAGCTCGCGCGTGCGAGGCCGGAGGCGGGCAATGAGCGCCGAAAAGCTGATCAACGCCAGCGTCGCCATCAGCATGGACGCCCCCTCCGGTGATGAGCGGATGTTCTGCCACTCAATCATGAGCCAGATCGGACTGCCTCGTACGCAGGTCCATGGCCGCGAGTTCCACCACAGCTGTTGATTTCCACGCAAACCTGACCCACCATTTCCATCTCGATCTGACCCACCCTTGTTCGTGAACTTCACGCTCACGTTGTGGATAAGTTCTTGGCTATCTTCTCCTTCTTGGTGGTCTGTGGTGG